>JAFYOK010000169.1 GCA_017560175.1 Clostridia bacterium
GAGCCAGGATCAAACTCTCTGATAAATTGCATTATAACTGTCTTTCGACAGCTAAAACCATTTATAAAAGCTTAATCTGACTTTTATTTAATCTTTACTGTTTGAAAAGTACTTTTTCAAACCTCAAATAAATCTCAGGGTTTTGTCTGTTCTTGGTGTTGTTTAATTTACAAATTGCTTTTTCTGACCGTTTATTTCAGTCTTTCGCTCTCTCATCAAGCTCCTCGCTGACCGACTCTTTCGTGTCTCTCAGTGGCCGCTCTCCTTAGCGCTCAGTTATAATAACACACCCCTACCATATTGTCAACACCTTTTTTCAAGTTTTTTCAGAGTTTTTCAAAAACTTTTGTCGACAACTGTATTTTGCGGTTTTCCATACCAAACAGCACTAAATGCAGTTGTTTCAACCGGTACTACTTGCATACAATACCTGTTCTATATTAGAATATCTTCAGAAGTTTTCAAAAATTATTTTATGACGGTTACTTTTAATGACATACGATATCTTTAAATCCACCTATAATCTTCGCCTATCTCCTCAACAGGAAACTGCTGTACAGGCAGTGGAAGGGCCTACCCTTCTGCTGGCTGTCCCCGGCAGCGGTAAAACCACCGTACTGGTGACCCGTCTGGGTTATATGGTGCTATGCCTCGGCATTGACCCTCGCACCATCCTGACCACCACCTATACAGTCGCTGCCACCAGAGATATGCGCGAGCGCTGCGCTTCTATCTTTGGACAACAGCTGGCCGATGCTTTGGAGTTCCGCACCATCAACGGACTTTCGGCGCGTGTCATTCACCGATGCGAACAGATGGTACAGATGCAGGCCTTTGAACTGGTGACAGATGAGCGTTTGCTCAACGAGATGATTGGCCAGATCTATCTCGCCATCACAAAAGAATACGCTGCCGAGAGCGAGATCAAATCCATTCGCACAGCCATTACTTATGTAAAGAATATGATGCTGACCGATGCCGAAGTTGAAAACCTCAAAAACGGCATCCCTCATTTCCCCGAAATCTATCGCGCCTACAATACCGCTTTGCGCAGTAAGAAGTGTATGGATTACGATGACCAGATGGTTTATGCCTACCGCTTATTAAAGAAGTATCCCGAAATCCTGCAGGACTTTCAGCGTCGTTATCATTATTTCTGTGTAGATGAAGCACAGGACACTTCTCTGATCCAGCATCGTATCATCGATCTGTTGGCCGGTGCGCGCGGCAATCTCTTCATGGTCGGCGACGAAGATCAGAGCATCTATGGCTTCCGTGCAGCCTATCCCCAGGCTCTCGTTCATTTTGAAAAGGAGCATCCCGGCGCCCGTGTGCTGCTCATGACCCAAAACTACCGCTCTACACCGCAGATCATATCCAAAGCAGATGATTTTATCGCCAACAACCGCCTGCGTCATGATAAACACATGGAAGCTACCCGTCCTGTTGGCCCCGAAGTTCGCAATCTGCCTATTTACGACCGCCGTGGTCAGTATAAATATCTGGCAGCCGTGGCCGAAAAATGTAATCGGGAAACTGCCATCCTCTATCGTGACAATGATTGCGCTCTACCTTTGATCGATCTGCTGGCCCGACGCCATCTGCCCTATCGATGCCGTCAGCCTGATGGTATCTTCTTCTCCCATCGTGTGGTACGGGATGTGGCCGATATCATCCGCTTTGCCGCCGACCCAAGAGATGGTGAGTGCTTCCTCCGTATTTATTATAAGTTAGGCGCAGGCATTCCCAAAACGGCAGCCCTTAACGCCGTCCGTTCCGGCGACAAAGTCCACAACCTCATGGAGCTGGTCAGCCGTGATCCTTCCCTTTCGGTACACAGCCGCAAGACCTGCAAGGCACTCTGCACCCATCTGGAAGAACTTCTGGAAGAGCCGGCCGACAAGGCCATTCTCCGCATCTCCCGACGCATGGGTTATGCCGACTATCTCAAAGATCGAGGCGGCGACACAGGAAAACTGACCATTCTGCAGGCCTTGGGTGAACAGGAATCCGATCCTCTGCGCCTGTTGGAGCGCCTGCATGAGCTGCGTGCCATCGTACTCTCCCATGTGGATGACCCTGCTTGTCAGCTGACCCTGTCCACCATCCATTCGGCCAAGGGTCTGGAATACGACCGTGTCTTTTTAATGGATATCTTTGATGGCATGCTCCCCAAGCCTGCCGACGAGGAAGCTGATGCCCGAGCCAGATTGGAGGCTCTGGAAGAGGAGCGCCGACTTTTTTATGTCGGTATGACCCGCGCCAAGAATGAACTGACCGTATTTACTTATGAAAAACAGGAACTGCGTTCTTCTTTTGCCGACCTGCTTTTTCCGCCTCCGGCAGACGAACGGAAACCTTCTTCCGACCGCAGCTTCCAATCGGAAACCAAGCCCCGTACCGTTCCAAAGCCCTCTGCACAGTTAGGTGGTGATGGCCTGACCGCCCAGGCACTCACTCAACTTGGAGAACTGCTTCCCGGCCGCACCGTCCGCCATACTTTCTTCGGCGGCGGTGTCATTCGCGAACGCAAAGGCGATGTGCTGACCATCGAGTTCGACAGCGGCCGCATCCAGATGTTCTCGGCCAAGGCAGCCCTCAAGGCTCATGTACTGACAATGGAATAACTCATATATAAAAAGGGTGGCCAAAGCCACCCTTTTTGTTTCTTTATTCGCCTTTTGCCATCTTTTCCAAAGTCTCACCGGCAAGACGATAGGTTGTCCATTCGGTCAGGCCAACGGCACCATGGCCGGTATAGAAATCGATGCTGGGCTGATTCCAGTCGAGGCAATACCACTCCAGACGGCCGCAGCCGCGCTCGACGGCGATGGAAGCCAGCTTTTGCAGGATGGCCTTGCCGTAACCCTTGCCGCGGTATTCGGGCATAACAAACAGGTCTTCCAGCCAGATACCTGCCTTGCCCAGGAATGTGGAGAAATTATAGCAGAAGAGCGCGAAGCCGACTTCCTTGCCATCGACAACGGCAAAGATAACTTCGGCCTTGCCCTTTTCAAAGATCCACTCGCGCAGGGTGGCTTCATCGGCGACTACCTGGTCGGACATCTTTTCGTATTCGGCCAGTGCATGAACGAAATCGAGGATGCGGCCGCAATCCTCAGGCTGTGCAAAACGGAATGTCAGTGCAGACATAAACTTACCTCCGAAATATATCTTGTATAGGTATAAGAAAACAGACGGTATCCGCAGATACCGTCTGTTTTTGGTTCGCAATTAGAGTACGGCCAGGACGAATGTCAGGACCAGGAATGCGCCGCAGGAGATCTTTGTGATCTTCTCCAGCTTAGCATCCATAGAACGAGCCATGTTCTTGCCGAAGAATGTCTCGGCAGCGCCGCCGATCTCGCCCAGACCCTGGGACTTGCCGGACTGGAGCAGAACAGAGAGAATCAGTGTCAGGCAAACGACGACCTGAAGAACTGTCAGGATTGTCTCGATCATTAGAAAAACCTCCGCTTATATGGACTATTTTCGTTATAAAATCAACAGTATATATTCTATCATACGGAATACACTTTGGCAAGCACTATTTTACTGTATCTGTACCCATCTCCATCAAAAAAGCCGCCCAATCGGGCGGCTTTTCGATGCCTTGCGGCAGAAATGCAATTACTTAACGGGCTTGACGTACTTCTCGAACCACTCGCAGATCTCTGTCAGACGTGTGATACGGTTTTCGGGCTTACCGCTTCTGGACAGCTCGTGGTTCTCGCCGTGGAACAGAACGACCTTGGAGTCGACACCGTTCAGCTTCAGAGCGGAGAACATCTGGAGCGCATCGGACATCCAGCAGCGATAGTCTTCATCGGACTGGATGAACAGGGTGGGAGTCTTAGCCAGGTGACCATTCTTCAGGGGAGAATGCTTCCAGACTGTGTCAAAGCTCTTCCAGGGATCGCTGTCGAGCTGGGACATGTTGTGGTTATAACCGATATCGGTGGTCAGGGACTTTGTGAAGTAGTTGGAGATGGAGCGCTGGGAAGCAGCTGCTGCATAACGATCGGTATGGCCGATCATCCAGTTGCACATGAAGCCGCCGTAGGAACCACCGCAGATACCGACACGCTTTTCGTCGATGTCGGTGTATCTCTTCAGAACCTCATCGGTAAAGTCCATGAAGTCGTTGAAGTCGATGCCGCCCAGGTTGCCTGTCATAGCTGCGAACTCGGAGCCGCGGCCGTCGGAACCTCTGGGGTTTGTCCAGAAGACAAAGTAACCCATATTGGCCAGGATCTGCATCTCATGATGGAATACAGAACCGAAGATAGCCTTGGGGCCGCCGTGCATCTCGAGGATAGCAGGATACTTCTTGCCGGGTTCATAGCCGACGGGCTTGAGGACCCAACCGTCCAGCTCAACGCCGTCACGATCCATGAATGTGAAGTATTCGGGATCGACGATCTGGTGTGTATCGTGGTATTCCTGGTTGAATGTGGTCAGCTGCTTCTCTTCGCCTGTAGCCAGATCGTAGGAGTAGATCTCAACCAGCTTGCGGTCACGCATAGCGACCATCAGGACCTTGCCGTTGGCAATGTCAAATGCATTGATGGAACCATCCTTGGTGATGACGGGGATCTGCTCGCCGTTGGGAGCGATCTCGATCAGGTGGCTGTGGCCCCAGACCGACTTTGTGGCATAGAACTTGCCTTCGTACATCTTCTTGTTCATACCGCCGCCCAGGTTGCAGTCGGTACCGACAGCGCCGCCAACTTCGGAGTCTGCCCATACATCCATCTTAGCCCATGCGCCTGTTGCGACGTCGAGGGTGCAGAAGTAGGGGTTCTTGCCGTTGAAAGCCATATCGTTGATGGTGAAGAATGCCTTGCCGTTGTCCATGAAGAAGGGGCTGCCGATGGCATACTTATCCTGCTCGATGATGGTCTTGGTCTCGCCGGACTCGACATCATAGAGGAACAGAGCGCCTTCGCGTGTGGACATGTTCTCGTAGGTTGTACCTGTGAACAGGATGTGCTTCTTATCGGGGGAAACAGCAGCGCCTGCTACGTTGGTGAACTGCTGGGAAACAGGCTTCTGCTCGCCTGTCTTTGCATCAAAGATGACCAGTGTGTTACGCAGCTTGTTGCGGACGCCCTGGCCGTTGAACCAGAAATAGATCTCGTCGAAGACCAGCAGGTCGCGGCCGTCCATAGCCTCTTCCTCGCCGCGCTCTTCCTTACCGGTAGCGTGCTTGATGATGGCTGCCAGATACTTGTCATCGCCCAGAACTTCCAGGGAAACGACCTTCTCGGGGATGGTGAATGCGGGAGCTGCTTCGCCGCCTGCGCAGACGTTCAGCTTGAAGTAGTCGGTCTTGGGAGCCTTGCCGCCCTTGTTGCGTGTGGAGATAAAGAGGATGTTCTCGTTGTCCATCCACTTTGCAGCGCGCTCTTCGCCGCCGAAGGTCAGCTGCTTTGTCTCGCCGGATGCAACATCCAGCATCCAGATGTAAGACTTATAGCCATTCTTCTTCTCGCAGGCGTTCTGCTTGATGAAGAGGGCCTTATCACCGTTGGGAGAATAGCAGATATCCGAAAGGAAATTAAACTCATAGATATCGCGGTATGTTACCTGTTTCATTATGAATCTCTCCGATCTATATTTTAAGAATATGTTTTTTCACGGACATGTACCGGGAAAAAACACCATGACTCGTGTGCATCTCCGCAGAGATGCCACGAAACCGCGCCGCAGCGCGGAGCCAAATTGGCCCGAGAAACCAGCGCAGCGTTTCGAGGGTCAGATTACTTCAGATATTTTTCCATCCAGCCGACGATCTCGCGGAGACGGGATACGCGGTTATGGGGCTTGCCGCTTCTGGACAGCTCGTGGTTCTCGCCATGGAACATGCACAGACGGGAATCGGTGCCGTTCTGCTTGAGAGCCGAGAACATCTGGATGGCACCCGACATCCAGCAGCGATAGTCTTCGTCTGCCTGAATGAACAGGGTGGGTGTTTTTGCATTGTGTGCATACTTGAGGGGGGATGTCTCCCAGACCAGGTCGAAATCCTCCCAGGGGGTAGCACCGACCTGCTGCAGGTCGTAGGTTGTACCGATGTCTGTAGCGGTCAGCTTGCAGACGTAGTTGGAGATCGAGCGCTGGGAAGCCGCCGCTGCATAGCGGTCGGTGTGGCCGATCATCCAGTTGCACATGAAGCCGCCGTAGGAACCGCCGGCAATACCGACCTTCTTTTCGTCGATATCGGGATAACGCTCCAGGATGACATCGGTGAACTCCATCAGATCCTCATAGTCCTTGGTACCCAGGAACTTTGTGCTGTAAGCAAATTCCTCACCGCGGCCATCGGAGCCTCTGGGGTTGGTGTAGAAGACGAAATAGCCCATGGATGCAAAGATCTGCATCTCGTGGAAGAAGACCGAACCAAAGATGGTCTTGGGGCCGCCATGGATCTCCAGGACAGCGGGATACTTCTTGCCGGGCTCATAGCCGACAGGCTGCATAACATAGCCGTCCAGCTCAACGCCGTCTTTATTCTTGAATGTGAAATGCTCGGGCGCGACGATGTCGTGCTCGGCAGCATACTGCTTGTTGAAAGAGGTCAGGCAGGTCTCCTCGCCGCTATCCAGATCGATGGCATAGATCTCGTTGAGTTCCTGGCCGCGATTGCAGACGGCAAAGGCCTTGTTGCCTGCCAGATCAAAGGAATTGACGCTGCCCTGCTTGTCGCAGATGGTGGCATCAACACCGCTCTCCATATCCATGACGCACAGATGGCTGTCGCCCCAGACGGCACGGGTCATATAGAGCTTGCCATCCTTCATCTTCTTGTTCATACCGCCGCCGAAGTTGCAGTCGGAACCCGAAGCGCCGCCGATCTCGGCGTCGACAAAGGGCAGGTCGATGACAGTAGTGCCGTCCAGACTGAAAATCTGGAAACGGGAGTTTCTTCCCGACCATGCAAAGTCGTTGACAGCAGCAAAGATCTGCTGGTCATCTACCCATGCAATGGCACCGACAACATTCTGGCCCTGCTCAAGGATGGTCTTGGTTTCGCCGCTCTCCATATCGTAGACATAGAGGCCACTCTTGTTGACAACTTTATTGTCATAAGCTGCGCCTGTGAAGGCGATCTTGCTCTTATCGGGGGATACGGCATAAGCCGCTGTATTGAAATACTGAGAAGTGATCTGCTTAATTTCCTTGGTCTTTGCATCAAAGAGGAACAGGCTGTTGCGCAGCTTGTTGCGGATACCCTGGCCGTTGAACCAGAAATAGGTCTCGTCAAAGACCAGCAGGTCGCGGCCATCAAGAGCCGCTTCGGGCTTTTCTTCTTCCTTACCTTCGCAGTGCTTGATCATAACACCGATATAGGTATCGCCTGCCAGAGGCTCCAGGGAAGCAACACGCTCGGGGATCGTCAGCAGAGGCTGTGCCTCGCCGCCGGCCAGAACGTTGAGCTTATAGTACTTGCTGCCCTTTTCCTCGCTTCTGTTGGCCGAGAACATGATGTTCTGCTCATCCAGCCACTTGGCACCGCGCTCGCCGCCGCCAAAAGTCAGCTGGTGATGTGCGCCGGTCTCGGCATCCATCAGCCACAGGCAGGACTTGTAGCCGTTGGTCTTCTCATCGGCCATGTGGCGAGAGAATACCAGCTTCTGCTCATCGGGCGAAACAGCGATATCGGAAAGGTATGTAAAGCTGTACAGATCTTCAAAAGTTACTTTTTTCATAATAGGAAATCTCCGTTAAGGATTGGGAGAATGCATGTGACCGCCGGGCCGATGTGGGCATCGGCCCCTACAAAACTGGCATCAACACGCTCAATTTTATTTGATCTGTTCTATCCCCGGACATGCGCCGGGGATAGAACTTTCATTATCGGTATTTGGCTCAAGGAACCGAAGACCCATCGGGTCTGTTCCGAGAGACAGGCAGTTACGCCTTCAGGTACTTATCCATCCAGCCGACGATCTCTTCCATACGGCGGATACGGTTTCTGGGCTTACCGCCTCTGGACAGCTCGTGGTTCTCGCCCTTGAACAGTGCCAGGCGGGAATCAACACCGTGCATCTTCAGAGCTGTGAACATGCTCAGACCCTCGACCATCCAGCAGCGGAAGTCTTCATCCGAGTGGATGAACAGGGTGGGTGTAACTGCCTTGTCGGCATACTTCAGGGGAGAATGCCACCACAGCTTCTCAGCGTCTTCGCGTGTGGTTGTGCCCATCTGGTTGGGTGTGAAGAAGTAACCGATGTCGGTTGTGTGCTCGAATGCGATCCAGTTGGAGATGGAGCGCTGGGAAGCAGCAGCCTTAAAGCGGTCGGTATGGCCGATGATCCAGTTGGTCATGAAGCCGCCGTAGGAACCGCCGGTAACACCGAAGTTCTTCTCGTCTGCATCGGGATACTTCTTGAGCATCTCATCTGCGAACTCCATCAGGTTGTCATACTCGACTGTGCCGTACTTGCCGGTGATGTAACCGAACTCGTTGCCGCGGCCGTCGGAACCTCTGGGATTGCAGAAGAATACGAAGTAACCTGCGTTAGCCCACATCTGCATCTCGTGGTGGAAAACGTTACCGAAGACGGTACGGGGGCCGCCGTGGATGTGCAGGATTGCGGGATACTTCTTGCCGGGCTCGTAGCCGACGGGCTTCATAGCCCAGCCGTGGATGACGAATCCGTCGGAAGCTGTGAACTCATGATACTCGGGTGTGACGACAGAGTGTGTCTCGATGAACTCGTCGTTGAAGTGTGTCAGCTGGTTGCCCTTTGCGCAGTAGAGCTCGCCCAGCTTGTTGCCGTACATACCGGCGAAGATGACCTTGCCGTTCTGGACGTCGAAGTTGTCGACAGTACCGATCTCGGCATAAACGTCCTCGATCTTGCCTTCGCGGTCGATGACGCGGAGGAATGCGCTGTCGTCGATGGTTGTGATGAAGTAAGCCTTGTCGCCCTCGACCTTGAAGCCGCGGCCGCCGCCGATACGTGCGTCGGAACCGACAGAGCCCATACCGATGGATGCTTCGTAATCAGCCAGCTTGACGAACTCCTTGGTGTTCAGGTCGACTGTGTAGAAGTCCATGTAGCGCTCGCTGCCGTACTCTCTGCCGTCGGAAGCTGCAACGATCATTGTCTGTGCATCGAACAGACCCAGAGCGCCTGTGCGCATGGTGTTGGGAGCGATGATCTCTGTCAGAGTCTCGGCAGCCATGTCGTAGACATAGATGCCCTGCTGGACATAACGCAGGTTGTTCCACTCGCCGCCCTTGATGACGATCTTGCCATAAGCAAATGTAGCGGAATCGACCTGGAACAGCTCGCCTGTGATGGCCTTCAGCTCGCCGTTGTTGCTGTCATAGATGTAGAGGCGTGTGCGCTTCTTGTTGATGACGCCCTGGCCGTTGCCCCAGAAAGGCAGCTCGTCGAAGACATCATATGCGGGCTTCTTATAAGCATCCAGAGCCTTCTGCTGTGCAGCCTCATCCAGGCCTTCCAGTTCGGGATAGTTGTTGTCATAGATTGCGGTCAGCATGTACTTGCCGCCGCCGATGTTGGTCAGACCGCCTGTGCGTACGGGAACATTGAATGCACGGAGGGCCTCGCCGCCTTCGGGAGAGATTTCATAGAAAGCTGTGACATTCTCGCCCTTTTCCAGAGCCTTCTTGACCTTGGGGCATCTGGGAGCTGCGAACAGCAGGGTGTTATTGTCGGTCCAGCAGTAACCCTTGGCATCGCCGCCATTGGTCAGCTGACGAACCTTACCGGTCTCGGTCTCCAGCAGGTGGAGGTTGCCCTTGTAGCCGTTGGCTGTCTTGTCGGCATGGTTAACGACAAAAGCAACATACTTGCCATCGGGAGAGAAGCCGGGGTTGCTTACGAACTTAAACTGCAAAAAGCTATCTACTGCAATCTTCTTCATAATAGGAATCTCCTTATTTAAAATAAATATTTTGCCACCTCTAATTTTCGCTGATATTGTACATTTTGTCAATATGTAACTTTGTTTTTAAAGGGATAAGTTTATAAAAAATATAGTGCGTATAACAGTACTCCCCTTATAACAGGGGCTGCAGCAGTTCCAGAAGTGCCGTTACGGCGGGTGGTGCTCCCTTGCGCAGGGTAAAAATACCAACACTTCTGGCCGGCAGCGGCTCGGTCTCTATCTGCACAACGCCGCCGTTTCGCAGCATGGAGCTGGAAAATTCCTCTACAACACAGGCAATTCCGAGGTTGGCCGCCGCAAAATCCAGCAGAAGGTCATGGGAACCCAGCTCAAACTCGGCATGCAGAACAACACCATGCTCGGCCATGCAGTGATCGAGAAAACGGCGGGA
>JAFYOK010000170.1 GCA_017560175.1 Clostridia bacterium
ATCGGCCCCTACAGGGGCGTTGAGCCGATTTGCTGCACCGCGCCTATGTCGGACGATCGTAGGGGATGGGTTTCCCATCCCGACATCGGCCATTTGGCCGTATTCATTTTGTCATCCCGAGCTTGTCGAGGGATCTCACACCGAGCGAAAGGTCTTGGTGCAGTTGGCAGAACTGTGCATGAGATCCTTCGATTGCGCTGCGCTCCACTCAGGATGACAATGGAGCTGCGTGCAGGTAGTCAACAGTCCCTCATCCGTCTTGCTTCGCAAGCCTCCTTTCCCACTCCTTATTAATAAATACAAAAACCAAGCACCGCGCAGGTTCGTGTCTCCCGGAGAGATAAGCAGGAGATTCGAAACTTGCGCGGTGCTTATATCATGGCCCGAACCGATGAACATTCGGTCAGCGTGATGCTTGATCGGATGCCGGTGTCCTGGGGGCTTCTTCTTTTTTGGGCTTGGGCGGTTCGCGATATTTGACCATAAGATGGATGAGGAAGGCCAGCAGCATGGGAGCTGCGACAGCCGGGGTGACCAGCAGAGGCTCGATGCGGAAGGCCTCGCTGGAAACATAGAGCACGGGTTTTTCCTTAATGGTCTCGATGCGGATGCCGCGCACCAGCAGACGGTGGGTATTGATGCCGTAGGGGGTACAGGTAAAGAGAGTGCAATGATCCATACCCTCCACGATGACCAGTTCATCCACCTCTTTTGGGGTGATAACCTTGACCTGATCGACCTGATAGGTCAGCACCTGGTCGAGAATGATAACTTGAAAGGTATCGCCCGGTTCCAGATGGTCGAGGTCGGTAAACAGTTTGGCGGTGGCCAGACCGCGATGGGCCGACATGACGCTATGGGTATTCTCGCCGCCAACCGGCAGGCTGGAGCCTTCCAGATGACCGACACCGCGGTTGAGCACCTCCTCGGATGTGCCGTGATAGACAGGCAGTTCAACGCCGATCTTGTCGATCTTGACATAACCCATGATGCTGGTGCCCTCCACCTTGAGCGCCTCATAGTAGCCGGGGACATTTCGGTAGTCGCGGAGGGGAAAATCGGTGGCATAAAGTGCCGCATTATAGTCGTAGGCCGATTGAAAGATGGCCGAATAATCTTCGGGCTCCATATTTTCCAATACCGATTCATAGTCGGTGATGGCACGGGTCTGGGTTTTGGAGTTCCAGTAATTACTGAATGCCGGATACAACAGAACGCAGATGCCGATCAGAAAGCCGACGGTCAGAATGATCCAGATTTTACGCGATCTCATAAGCATCTCCCTTCTGTAGTATTTCATGTAGGCTTCCCCTCTGGGGAAGCTGTCATCCGACAGGATGACTGATGAGGCCGGCCATTTGGCCGTATCTGTCATCCCGAGCTTGTCGAGGGATCTTACACCGAGCGAAAGGTCTTGATGCAGTTGGCAGAACTGTGCGTGAGATCCTTCGATTGCGCTGCGCTCCACTCAGGATGACAATGGAGCTGCGTGCAGATGGTCAGAAGTCCCTCATCCGTCACCCTACGGGTGCCACCTCCCCCCAGGGGAAGGTTTTTTTAATATGGGACCGCTGCAAAATTGCAGCGGTCCCTTTGTTTCAGCGTAAATCAGATGATGTTATACCGGGAAATTAGTCCTGGTAAACGGTCATCTTCTTCTGTGTGATCAGCAGGACTGCGAAGCCGATGGCAACGATGGTACCGATGGTGATCATCTTGACTGTACCTGCACCACCTGTGGAGGGCAGTTCAGAGCCCTGGTAGTTGATGATGGTGATTGTGTGTGCAACGATGGCAGGCAGATCCTGGCGGTTGCCGTCTGCATCGGGCAGAGATACATAGCCGGGGAAGCTCTCTGTCTTTGCACCACCCTCGGGGCCGACAGTGATGGTTGTAACGCCGGGCAGAGGATTATAGCCGACAGGAGGATTGGTCTCCTTGATGTAGTAAGTACCGGCTTCCAGACCCAGGATGATCAGCTGACCATCTTCCAGAGTGGTGATGTCGTTTCTGGGATTTTCGCTGCCGTTGGGATTGGGTGCATCAACTGTACCGTTGATGTAGTCTTCCCAGTAGCCAGCATAACGCTCTCTGGATGTGACTCTGTTCTGACCGGATGTGTCGTTGGCAAAGTCATCGAGGATATAAACACCGGGATTGTTGGTGGGAATGACATAAACGGGGATGGTGCAATCTGCGTCCTGATAGATTTCGAAGGTCGCGCCGGCCAGACGTGTGGCAGGCTTCTGTGTAGCTGCATCGCCGTCGTTGGCAGTCTTGATGATGGCCATGTTGTAGGTCTTGGTGACTGTGATCTCGGGATCTTCGGGACCGTAGGTACCGTCTGTGGTGACCCAGTCCAGCCAAGCCTTGTTCTCTGCATTGCTGTTGACAGCATCGGGGCCGACAGCTGCGGTATAGATGATCTCAACATGGGCGGGAGAACCGTACATAGATTCGGAATAGACTTCGTTGTTGTCGTCCTTGCGCAGGTCAAAGTCCAGCTTAAAGCCCTGGGTTGCGTTCTGCTTGCCTGTGAAGGTGTAGTCATCCAGCCAGGGAATGACGATTTCGAAAGCATCGTAGGTGTAATGGATCAGATACCAATCAGCTGTGTTGGGATCAGGCTCCTGGCCTTCTGTGATGGTACCCCAGCCTGCGCCGATGTATTCCCACTCATCTGTATCGATGGCATCGTTGGCACAGTAGTAGAAGCCCTTATCCAGAGTATGAACTTCACCGGTCTTCTTGTCTGTGACGGTGATGGCGATGTCCTGGAACTCAACCCACAGAGAAGAGCTCTTTTCATCTCGGATGACGTAATACTTGATCAGATCGTCGCCGTCGTAGTTGGTGGCGCCAAAGGAGACCTTATAGGTGACGTCGTCACCGACCAGTGCCGAGTTGGACTCGACCCAGTTGGGTTTGCCTTCTGTGTCAACACCGGCCTGGACCTTCTTCTCGAAGAGGTCATCAACGTCATTGGGTTCCTGGTTCTTATCTACAACGGTGATGTCGGGTGTGTTGGAGTTGACGGTTACGAGAGCGCCCAGCGAGCTGGTGATCAGATAGTAACCGTAGGGCAGATTTTCAAAGACAATGGGCTCGGCCATCTCGCCCTCTTCCTCAGACTCAGGCTGCAGGGTAACGGTGGGAAGGACGGGCTGTACGGAATCATTTTCAACCAGTTCCTGCAGATAAGCGAACAGAACGTCATCGCCGATACCGTCCTTCAGGGTGACTGCGTTGGAGTCGGGGTTGTAGTTGAAGATGTCGTTGGTATAGGTCTTTGTCTCTTCATCATACTCGAACATCAGATCAAAAACGGGGTTGGGATCCAGCGCGGTGCCGGGATCGATGGAGTAAGCAACGCCCTTCTTGCCGGTTTCTTCAACGGCAGGCTTGTAGGTTGCGTCGAAGATCTTGTAGATAGCATACTCAACGCCGAAGGTGGGGTTGGCGATGGTGATCGAGCCGGTCTCGGCTGCGAATACGTTGACACTCAGAGAGAGAACGAGTGCCAGAGCCATCATGAAAGCAAATGCTCTTTTCATAATGATTTCCTTTCTTTTTTCTCTTTATTTTTGGATTCAGCAAGGCGCAATCCATGGATTTTGCGCCACTCCGGGGGCTTATTCCTTAACCCCCCTTTCGTACTTGCGCCTCAGACTGAGTCCGTATACAAGCGGAGCCGCCACAAGGGGGACGCCGCAAAGTATATAGGGGAGGATGCCAAGGCCGCCCGTAGCAGGCAGCTCAGTGGCATTGGTCCAGCGGTACTGGTTGGTGACGGTGGTCTCGTAGGTAGGGATCGTGCCGTTCACCGTCGAGATGGAGCCGTAGATGGGGATCCAGTCGTCATTGTCCCAACTCTCTTCCACTGTATAAATGATGGGCTTGCCGTTTTCATCATAGTAGGGCAGGCCGCGGAAGGTAGCTGTCCAGTTGGTTTTCAGGCTGACCGTTTCGGTGCGGCCTGTGTCCTTATTGTTGGCCAGCAGACGGAAGGTGACCTGCGCCTGCTCATAACGGGAGACCTTACCCGAAGGATCGTCCCAGTATTTGACCACCTTGAGGGCGGTCTCGGAACTCAGCGGTGTATTGGTGATCTGATAGCCATAGCCGCTCAGTGCAACGCTGGTGGTGGTTTCTTTTTTCTGCTCCGCCACGAAATAGATGTGATTGCTGTTGCTGGATGCACTTGCATAGCTGCTGCTGTTGAGCTCCGACAGATAATAGGTCGTCGAACCGCCCCAACCGGAAGAAACCGTATAGCCCAGACGGAACCTGCCATCAGAAGTCGTCTGCTTGAGGTTCTGGTTGGTGGAACTGCCCGTGGTCAGGTAATAATATCGAGTGCTGCCCGAACTGTAATAGGTCAGGCTCTGCCCTGCTCCGTTGGTCAGCTTGACATTGCTATCACTGACAGTAGCGGTCCACAGCGCCAGCGGCGATGTCTTGGCCGCAGCCTCGTCCACCCAGCAGAGGGTCTGCTTATCGGCCGAAACCGCCGAGAGATACTGGCTGCCGTTACGGAGCAGATAGCTCTGGCCGTGGGTCAGCTTGTCGGAGTCGCCCCAGGTGGTTTCGGTATATTCACCGTTTTTCAGTTTGATCACCGAAGCTGTATAGCCGGAAATATAGGCCTCTGATACGCTGTACTTGACGGTCTCTTCGCTTTCGGTCAGTCCATCTTCGCCCAACACATAGAGGGGCAGGTTGGTCCAGGTGTATTCCCAATCATTCTCCCTGCTGAGGGTGATCTCTCGGAGCCTGCGCACCGTACCGTCGGGATCGGTGACATTGAGGTAGACCGTAACGCCATCGTAGGTATGGTCTTCCCTGTCATTCCAGATCTTCTGTACATAGACCGACGTGGTATGCTCGACCCAGTTTCGCGCATTGGTGATGTTGACGTAAGCCGTCTGGCTGCCCTCATCTATACGGAAACCATGGACTGTGAAGCCGTGAGAAACAGGGGGATCAGCGCCGGGTTCTTCCAGGATGGTGGCGCTGTAGGAGTTGAGGCCGTTCTTATCCAGCGTCAGGCGGATAATGCCATTGGTCAGCGCATATTGCAGCGACTCGGGCAGATTCTCCCAGCCTTTGGGGGTGGGCGGGCCGACCTCCTTAATGTAATAGGTTTTGGCCGGGTCGAGACCCCATACACGGAGGGTGCCGTCCCTGCCGATGGTGAAGATGTTGGTCTTATTGCCTTCGGGGTCTGCCTTATAGGCTTCGCGGCTGGGCCACAGTCTGCACGCTTCGGTGCAGGC
>JAFYOK010000171.1 GCA_017560175.1 Clostridia bacterium
CAGTTGTCAAACGAGAAGAAAAACAGTATAATACCTCTATCTCAAATCAAAAGAAGGACCGATATTTTTCATGCTGTTCAGTAAAGACATCCAGCCGGTCTGCGGCCTCTGTGCCCATGCCACTCCCATCGATGAGGAAACCGTCCTCTGTCATAAGAAGGGACCCATGCCCATCACCGATTGCTGCAGAAAATATAAATATGATCCCCTGCTGCGCAAGCCCCATCAGCAGGCTCAGCCTCGAAAGAAATTCACAGCCAAGGATTTTGAACTCTAAAACGCACAAAAGCCCTCCGTCCATTTGGACAGAGGGCTTTATTTCATGTGTCACAGACACCTTAATGTTTGCAAAGCAAATGCTTCACGCACCGCAGGTGCACTTCACAGCGAAGCTGCTTCATGCGGCCCGTTGGCCGCGCTTCATTTCTTAAATAATGCCGCTGATCTTCTTATCTCGCAGTTCACGGAGCATTTCCGATTCGCGGAAGAGGAAGTTGAGCTTTCGCTTTTTGGCAATGACAATATTGACATCGTAGGCTTCGCCCGGATGGATATAGCAGAGCTCGAATCCCAGCTTTTTCTCATAGGCTTCCAGACTGGTTTCGGCGCGGCAGGGCTTGACCTCTGCGGCATAATAATAGGAGCGTTGGTCGAAAATCTCGTTGGGATAGATGCTGCGGCGGATCTCACGGAACATACCCAGCTCCCGGATGGAATCGGGGATGATGATCAGGCCGGTCTCTTCTTTGGTTTCACGGATGAGGGCATCGGTACGGCTCTCGTATTTTTTAACACCGCCGCCGGGGAACAGATAAAAATCATCGGTGGTGCTGCGTACCATGGCCACCGTACCGTTTTCACCGGGAATGATGGCACGGGCGGTACTGCGGACAAAGCGCCGCCAGGCAGGATCATAGTCCTTCAAGTCCCAAGTGCGCAGTACTTTCACGCAGAATGCCCCCTTTTATCCATCTTCCTTTTTCTTTATCATAGACCAAAAAACAAAGGATTGCAATAAAAAGTGAAAAATAACAAAAAAGGCTCGCAGCAAATTATGCTTTAAGCCTTCCCTCTGAGGGAAGGGGGACCGCTTCAGCGGTGGATGAGTGTGCCCGTTAGGGCATATTCAATACGGCCAAATGGCCGCCCTCATCCGTCATTGCCCGTTCCGTTCAATGCCACCTTCCCCGTGGAGGAAGGCCTCTCTGCCACTCGTCATTATACCGCCTGACATAAAACCGACGCTGAACCTTTGTAGCGACCGATATAGATTATCCTGAAATGAAAAAGTCCTGCCGCAAATGCGACAGGACTCAAACTTTATATTTCGATTTTCCGGTGACATGTGCAGCGGAAAATCACCTTAACCCGCGAGCAGCTTCGCAAAGCTGCCGCGAAACCGGCCGCAAGCCGGAACTCTTTTGGGATGTGAAAACCAGCGAAGCGTTTTCACACCCAGTTGCTTAAAAGATATATTCAAACTCGACGTCGGCAACGCGGACGATGTCATGCTCCTGGATACCCATTTCCTCCAGGCGATCAAAGACGCCGGCCTTGCGCAGGACGCGCTCGAAGTACATTCTCGATTCATACTCGCCCAGGAAGATGGAGCCGACCAGGTTGTCGATCCATGCGCCTGTGACTTCGTAAACGCCGTCGACCAGCTCGATGTTGATCTCGCGTTCGGTGGGCTTTTCGACCTCTTCGGGAACAACATACTCGGGCTCGTAGTAGACAACGGGAGGCAGCTTCTGCAGTTCGTTATAAACCAGAGCCATCAGCTCCTTGACGTTCTGCATGGCAGCTGCGGAAATGCTGGTGAAGATCCAGCCCTTGGCCTCGGCTGCGGCCTGCAGACGCTGCAGGTTGTCGCTGTCCTCTTCCAGAATGTCGAGCTTATTTGCAACGACGATCTGGGGACGTGTGGCCAGTTCGGGGCTGTAGCCTGCCAGCTCGGCATTGATGGCTTCCAGATCCTCTACGGGATCGCGGCCTTCGCTGCCCGAAACATCGATGATGTGGACCAGCAGACGGCAGCGGTCGATATGACGCAGGAAGTCATGACCCAGGCCTGCGCCCTCAGCAGCACCTTCGATGATGCCGGGGATATCCGCCATGACGAAGGATGCGCCCTCGTCGATATAAACAACGCCCAGGTTGGGGCTGAGGGTTGTGAAGTGGTAGTTGGCGATCTTGGGACGTGCGGCGGAAACGACCGACAGAAGGGTCGACTTGCCGACGTTGGGGAAGCCGACCAGGCCGACATCGGCGATCAGCTTGAGCTCCAGGATCAGATTATACTCCTGACCGGGCAGACCGGGCTTTGCAAAGCGGGGTGCCTGACGGGTGGGAGTTGCAAAATGGGTGTTGCCCCAGCCACCGCGGCCGCCATAGGCTGCGATGAAGGGTTCGTCACCCGACATATCGTGGATAAGCAGGCCGGTATCGGCATCCTTGATGAGGGTACCGCGGGGGACCTTGATGATGATGTCCTTACCGTTCTTACCAAAGGACTTCTTTGTGCCGCCCATCTGGCCTTCTTCTGCGATATACTTACGCTTCATGCGGAAGTCGAGCAGGGTCGAGAGGTTATCATCGACCTGGAAAACGACGTTGCCGCCGCGACCGCCGTCGCCGCCATCGGGACCGCCTGCCGCGACATACTTCTCACGGTGGAAGGAGACACGGCCATCGCCGCCTCGGCCCGATTTGATTTTGATTTTTACAAGATCTACAAACATGATGTGGGGACTCCTTTCATGTGGGGAGATAATTTGTGGATATAACTTACAATATTTTGTTCCAATACTTGAAAAGGAACGGACGAAACCGTCCGTTCCTTTTTAAAGCTTTATGGGTTTGATCCGATTACTGAACAGGATAAACAGAAACCTGCTTGCGGTCTCTGCCCAGTCTCTCGAAACGAACGCTGCCGTCTACCAGAGCGAACAGTGTGTCGTCGCTGCCACGGCCAACGTTGGTACCGGGATGGATCTTTGTGCCGCGCTGTCTGACCAGGATGTTACCAGCCAGAACGAACTGACCGTCAGCACGCTTAGCGCCCAGGCGCTTAGACTCGGAGTCACGACCGTTCTTTGTCGAGCCGCCGCCTTTCTTATGAGCCATTCTTGTACACCTCCGTAGTTGATGTTCTATAGCGAAAAATGAATTTCGTAAATAAATTAAGCCTCGATCTTCTTGATGACGATCTTGGTGTAGGGCTGTCTGTGGCCCTGCTTTCTTCTGTAGTTCTTCTTAGCCTTATACTTGAAGACGATGATCTTCTTCTGCTTGCCAGTCTTAACGACCTCACCTGTAACGGCACCTGTGCCGTAGTTGATCTTGCCGTCCTCGCCTGTCATCAGGGTTTCGAACTTTACCTCAGCGCCGTCCTCCATATCGATCTTCTCAACATAGATTGTGTCGCCCTCGCAAACCTTATACTGCTTGCCACCGGTAACGATTACTGCGTACATTACTTGCACCTCTCCTTCATTTATGGACTCGCTCTCTGGGGTGAGACGAGCTGCTTACGTGCGCACTTGTAGCGCACACCCGTTCAATGCGGCTTCGTTATAATACCATGTACACCCCCTGTTGTCAAGAGGTTTTTCACAGTTTTCTGACAGATTTTTTGTGAACTATTTTTAACAGCTTAGTCCTTGACATAGACCGGTCCGCGCGTCCATTCGCGGCCCGGTTTCAGCTCGCCGTAGGCCGGCAGAGCAAGGTCATAAGCATCGGCGGCTCTTGCTTCCAGGTCGAAGGCGCGGAAAGCATCTTCGGGCAGCGCCTTGGCAGCGGCAGGCTTTGTAATAAAGGTGAATTCTTCTTCGTTCTCCAGCTGGGAGAGGACGGTACGGCCGCGGTCGTTGAAGGCCAGGACGCGGCTGAACAGAGGCAGGCTGCGTTCTTCCTTTTCCAAGCCCAGGAAGGCGCTGTATAGCATACGGCGGATGCGCGCATGGGCATAGCGCTTGGTCTTGGCCAGGGCGCACATTTCCTCAAAGCTGCGTCCCTTGCGTACCGCTTCGGCCAGGCGATGCTCCAGACCCTCCGCAGCGCCGGGAACTTTGCCCAGATCGTCAGCATCCATGCGGCGCAGAACAGCGGTCAGCGCGCAATCGAGGCGGGACAGATCCCACAGCAGGCGGCCCTCTTCTTCGGCCTTGACCAGCATTTCAAAGACGGGGGCAGGCAGCAGGTTTTCTACGCGATCCAGCTGCTCTTCGCGGATAAGCGAACGGATATAGGAAGCCGATGCGATACCGTCCTTGATCTCGTCGCCGTCGTGACCGGCACCGGTGCGCTTGACGGCAATGGGAATGATGGTGGCCTCCTGCTCACGGATGGCACGGAGATATTCGACGGCCAGAATATTGTTGGGCTTGCGGATCAGCTCAGCCTTTTCCTGAATACGGCTATAGAGCTCACGCTCACGGGCAATGGCATAGGGCATACCGTCGTCCATACGGGCAATGACCGCCTCTTCGACGCTCTTTTCGGCGATCAGACGGGCGATCTCCTGCAGCTCGGCAAGGTCATCATCTTCGGCACCGAAAGAGATATACTGGCAGCCCGCTTTATTTAAGATGTGTACCGCACCATCGGCAAAGCCGGGCGCCGACGAAAGGCTCCAGCGCAGCGGCAGGGAAAGCACCAGGTCGGCACCGCAGCGGACAGCCGCTTCGGCACGCAGATTCTTGTCGACGATGGCCGCTTCGCCGCGCTGGACATAGTCGCCCGACATGACGCAGACAATGGCTGTATCTTCGCCCAAACGGCGTCTTGTTTCTTCGATCTGATATAAATGACCCTTATGAAAGGGGTTATACTCCGCAATAATACCACAAATCTTCATTTTTTCTCCAAACCACTTGTCAAAGATTAAAAACTGTTGTAAGATAAAGTTGTTATGAGCAAATTATATAGTAAATATAATTTTTAATCAACAAATATTATTAGGAGTGTGTTTAACATGAACATTCTGGTTATCAATGCAGGCAGCTCTTCCCTGAAGTATCAGCTGCTGAATCCCGAAAACGGCGAGCTGCTGGCTAAGGGCCTCTGCGAGCGTATCGGTATCGACGGCAAGTTCACCTACAAGCCCCAGGTCGAGGGCAAGAAGGTTCTGGACGCTGTTGACGTTGCTATGCCCACACACAGCGAAGCTATCCAGGCTGTTATGAACGCCCTGATCGACGCTGAGAACGGCGTTGTCGGCTCCATGAAGGAGATCGACGCTGTTGGTCACCGTGTCGTTCACGGCGGCGAGGCTTTCAACAAGTCCGTCCTGATCACAGAAGAAGTTATGAAGGCTCTGGAAGAGTGCATCCCCCTGGCTCCTCTGCACAACCCTGCTAACCTGACAGGTATCAACGCCTGCACAGCAGTTATGGGCAAGGATGTCCCCCAGGTTGCTGTCTTCGACACAGCTTTCCACCAGACAATGCCCGCTAAGGCTTATATGTACGCTCTGCCCTACGAGTACTATGAGAACGACAAGGTTCGCCGCTACGGCTTCCACGGCACATCTCACAAGTATGTTGCCGGCCGCGCTGCTGCTATGCTGGGCAAGAACATCGAAGATGTCAAGCTGATCTCCTGCCACCTGGGCAACGGTTCCTCCGTCACAGCTGTTGACGGCGGCAAGTCCGTCGACACATCCATGGGCTTCACCCCCCTGGCTGGTCTGCCCATGGGCACACGTTCCGGCGACCTGGATGCAGGTATCCTGGAGTTCCTGATGAACAAGTACGGCATGAACATCAAGGAGATGGTCAACATCCTCAACAAGAAGTCCGGTGTTCAGGGCGTTTCCGGCGTTTCCTCCGACTTCCGTGATCTGGAGAACGCTTTCAAGGAAGGCAACGACCGCGCTGGTCTGGCTGTTGACATGTTCAACTACGGCGTTAAGAAGCTGATCGGTGCTTACGCTGCTGCTATGGGCGGCGTTGACGCTATCATCTTCACAGCCGGTGTCGGTGAGAACTCCGCTTCTCAGCGTCTGGCTATCGCTTCCGATCTGGAGTTCATGGGCGTCAAGATGGACGCTGAGGCTAACAACGTCCGTGGTAAGGAAGTTGTTATCTCCGCTGCTGACTCCAAGGTCAAGGTTCTGCTGATCCCCACAAACGAAGAGCTGATGATCGCTATGGACACAGCTGCTATCGTCAAGGCTTAATCAGCTGCCTGCATAAACGCGATTTGATTTTAAAGGCTCCGCTTCGGCGGAGCCTTTTTTATTTGTTCAAGCTTTCCTTTTCAAAGCCTTCCCTGTGTAAGGGAAGGGGGACCGCTTTAGCGGTGGATGAAGGACTGCTGACCGACATTAAAATCGGTACTATGCCCTTGTAGGGGAGGCGTTTCGCCTCCCGCGGGACGGGAAACCCGTCCCCTACATTCGTTCACCGGAAGATCGCTCCTATGTCATGGCCATCCTCGTGGGGGAAGCCTTTCTAAACTGTTTTTTTCTGTATTCCCGGAACATTTCTTCCCTTTTCTGCGTCTGAATGGTAAACTTATAATAACAAGAACCTCTGCCTCCCTTTCGGAAAGGAGCATGCCCATGAGAAAAATCGTCCTATCTCTTGTTCTGGTACTGGTACTGTGTACAACCACTTTTGCCGTTTCCCCGATCGAGCAGGCTCGCGCATGGACTGAGGCAGTCGGGCTTCCCATAGAGTTTCTGGAAAGTGCCTATGACGATCTTATACTTCAGATTTACAACGACAATAAATCTGCCCACCATATCGAATTTGAAATCATCGCAAAGTATGGTACAGAAGCATTCGACCCCAATCTTTTGACAGAAGTTCCGACCGATGCGCCTGACCTGTGGTGTGTTTCTGCAAAAGCATCCTCTGTCGAAGGCTATGTTGAATATGTAAATGTCTATGTTTATTATGTATGGGATGTCGACTTTGCCGAAAAAGAATTGATCGGTTCCCGGGATGCTGTTCGCTTAACATGGGATTCCTCTGTTTGGACAAGAACAACAAACAGCATCTTCACAACAGAACTGATCGGTGCCAAAACCAATTCTGTATATCACACTTCCACTCGTCCTGCCACAAGCGGCCAGGGTTTTGCAGAATGGGGCGTGCCCATAGAGTCTGTCCGGGGTACTCCCTACGGCTCTGCAAAAATACAGCTGCTTCCTGTGGATACACAAATGAAAACCGATACAGAATATACTTCCCCTTTCGATGCGTTCTATGAGCATGAAACGGTTGCTGAAACCCCTGTCCGTTCCCGCTATAC
>JAFYOK010000172.1 GCA_017560175.1 Clostridia bacterium
GTTCCCACCCCCAGATAATCGGCTCCCTGACGAACGGCTTCCAACGCTTCTTCCACCGTATGGACAGATACGCCGATCAAAGCCTCTTCTCCAAGCACCTCTCTGGCTTTGGCTGCCGCCATATCCGACTGTCCTACGTGTACGCCATCGGCCCCCGATTCCAGGGCGATCTGTACATCATCATTGATGACAAAAGGCACGCCATATTTTCGGCAGACTGCCTTTACCTCCAAAGCCAGCTGCAGAAACGCATCATGCTCCAGTTCCTTTTCGCGAAGCTGTACAAAGGTCACGCCACCCAGAATGGCCTGTTCAACGGCATGGGAAAGGGTCTCTCCGGGCTTGAGCCATGTGCGGTCGGTGACGGCATAGAGTTCCAAAACCTCTCGAAGGCATGCTTTATCGAACTTCATACTTTGCCTCCTGCACCAGCACAGCATCGGTCATTTTATATACTTCATCAATGAGCAAGTCGCGATAGGTGGAATTGCCACCATCCATCTTCTGCAGCTTGGCATAGGCGCGCTCGCCTGCCACACCCATGGCGCACAGACACTGTGCACAGGCTTCGGTCTTATTGTCTGCTTTGGCACAGATCGCCGCCCCCATATAGGCTGACAACATACAGCCGCTGCCGGTGATAGATGCCATCATGGGATGTCCGTTACGAATAATATATGCCTTTTTGCTGTCGGCCGCAATATCGATGGCACCTGTGATAACGATGACAGCATTTGTTTTCTCCGCCAATCCCTTTGCCCATGCCACCACCGGGTCGAGATTTTCCTCGGTCACTTTATCGGCTTCCGCTGCATCGACACCTCTTGTCGTACCGGATCCAAGGGCAAGTGTCTTTATTTCGGAAATATTGCCGCGGATGACATCGGGACGAACTTCTTCCAGAATCCGAATGGCTGTATCGGTGCGCAGTCGGGTAGCACCTGCCCCTACCGGATCCAACAGGACAGGATGCCCCAGTTCATGGGCTTTCTTACCTGCCGACAGCATGGCAGGGATAGTGCGTGCATTGAGCGTGCCGATATTGAGGACAAGACCGCTGCAGATGGCGGTCATCTCGGCAGCTTCTTCCGGTTCATCGGCCATGATGGGGCTACTACCCGAAGCCAGCAGAATATTGGCACAATCGTTGACCGTGACATAGTTGGTGATGCAGTGGACAAGGGGATTGCTTTCGTGCAGCTTTGCGCAAAGATCAAACTTCATGGTGTTTCTCCTTTCAACAGTCCATGGATGAATTTCTGCCCGCCGCTGCTTTTCGGCTATAAAAAAACGGGATATGTAAAAACATATCCCGGTAGTGCTTCTGTTCCTATCCAAAAGCAGTGCTCCGCTTCCTTCGCCGGTATGATCCGTATCAGGTTCGAAGGGTCGAGACTCGCATATTCTCCTCTCAGCCTGTGCAGCAGGCTCCCCCGGGCATCCTTTTAAATTGTACAGTTCTGTAATAGCACAAACCGTGCCCGATGTCAAGCCTCCCACATCAGGAGCAGGCTGCCGCCCGTGACTGTAACAGTGACCTCCCCGGTTTCGGTAAATTCATTGCTGACACCGATCGGAAAACTCCCCGACATGGTGTAGTTATCCAGCGGATATTTTGCCCCTGTAATGGACACCCCTTCTGCCTTGCCTTCGGGCGCAAATACCGAAAAGGTTTTGCCCGCCTCCCCTTGCAGCGTAATCGTGCTGTTTTCGATATGGGTAATCGACCAGCCATCGCCCATCAATGTGCCTCGTGCGCCCTGTCGGGTCAGCCAGCCCAGCACCTGATAGTTGGCATAGGCATGGTCGGGCCGTCCGCCCATGCAGCCATAGAGGATGAAGTTTTCAAAACCAAGTTCGATCCCGCGGCGCAGAGCGGCCATGATATCGGTATCATCCTTCTCGGCAGGCAGGCAGACTACCGGGCAATCGGCCTCGGGAACATAACCCAGCGAGTCGAAATCTCCAATGATGAGGTCGGGCCGAATATCGCCCAGATATTGATAACCGCCATCGCAGACCATGACAAAAGCATCCTCCGGGATGTGCATAACTCCCGGGTCTCTTGCCCCGATGACAACGCAGGTCTTACCTCTTTTCTCCATAGCTTTCCTTCCTTTAATTGACTTATTGTCTCAATTATACCAAAATTTCTTCCCTCTCTGCAACCGAAAGGGTGATGTCGCTTTCCGCTTTTTCCAAATTATACTTGACAAACCATGCGAGTTAGCATATACTAACCATGTAATTGTTAGCAGTCGCTAACTCGTTTTGTTTCCCATCTTTCAAAATAGAAAGGAGCTCCCCATGAGCACCAAAACCATGACCCTCCGTGATCTGGAGATCGGCGCCACCGGTACTGTCACCGCTGTTGGCGGCGAAGGCGCTCTGCGTCAGCACTTCCTCGATATGGGCATCCTTCCCGGTGCCGATGTTACCCTTGTCAAATACGCCCCCATGGGCGACCCCATGGAGCTGCGCATCCACGGTTATGAACTGACCCTTCGCGTGGCCGATGCCGAGAAGATCGATATCGTCCCTTCCAATAAGAAGCCCAAGACCTCTTCGGCTGCCGGTGCAGTCGATCCTGCACATCCCGGCCTGGGTGAAGACGGCAAATATCATGTACAGGCCGACGAGAATCCCCTCCCCGAAGGCACACCTCTGACCTTTGCGTTGGCCGGCAATCAGAACTGCGGCAAGACCACCCTCTTCAATCAGCTGACCGGCTCCAGCCAGCATGTCGGCAACTTCCCCGGTGTTACCGTCGACCGCAAGAGCGGTGTCCTTCTGGGTTATCCCAACACCGAAGTCACCGACCTGCCCGGCATCTACTCCATGTCACCCTACAGCAGCGAAGAGATCGTCACCCGCCGCTTCATCATCGATGAAAAGCCCACAGGCATCATCAATATCGTCGATGCCACCAACATCGAACGCAACCTCTACCTCACCATGCAGCTGATGGAACTGGATATCCCCATGGTCCTTGCCCTCAACATGATGGATGAGCTCAAGGGCAACGGCGGTTCCATCCTGGTCAACCGCATGGAAGAGATGCTGGGCATCCCCGTTGTTCCCATTTCGGCGCTCCGCAATGAAGGCGTTGACGAACTGGCTCGCCACGCCCTCCACATCGCCAAGTACCAGGAGCGTCCCGGCCGCAACGACTTCTGTGATAAAACCGCCCACGGCGGCGCCGTTCACCGTGCCCTTCACGGTGTCATGCACCTCATCGAAGACCACGCCATCGAAGCCGGTATGCCCATTCGCTTTGCCGCCACCAAGCTGGTGGAAGGCGACAGCGATATGATGGAAGCCCTGCATCTGTCTCAGAACGAAAAAGAAATGCTGGAGCACATCATCGTCCAGATGGAAGAAGAGCGCGGCCTCGACCGTGCTGCTGCCATCGCCGACATGCGCTTCTCCTTCATCGAAAAGCTGGTCGACAAGACGGTTGTCAAGCCTCAGGAGAGCCGTGAACACGCGCGCAGCCGTAAGATCGATACCGTTCTGACCGGTAAGTATACCGCCATTCCTGCCTTCATCGGCATCATGGCTGCAGTATTTTATCTGACCTTTAATGTCTTCGGCGCATGGCTGCAGACCGGCATGGAAATGGGCATTGAAGCCCTGACCGGCATGGTCGACAATGCGCTGACTGCCTGGGGTGTCAGTACCCCCATCCACTCCCTCGTCATCGACGGCATCTTTGGTGGTGTTGGCAGCGTCCTTTCCTTCCTGCCCGTCATCGTTGTCCTCTTCTTCTTCCTGTCGCTGCTGGAAGACACCGGCTATATGGCCCGTGTCGCCTTCGTCATGGATAAGCTGCTGCGCAAGATCGGTCTGTCGGGCCGCTCCATCGTTCCCATGCTGATCGGCTTCGGCTGCACCGTTCCCGGTGTCATGGCCAGCCGTACACTCCCCTCCGACCGCGACCGTAAGATGACCATCATGCTGACTCCCTTCATGAGCTGTTCGGCCAAGCTGCCCATCTACGGCTTCCTGTGTGATGCCTTCTTCCCCCAGCACAGCGGTCTGATTATGGTCGGCCTCTACTTCCTGGGCATCATCGTCGGTATCCTGGTGGCTCTGTTCTTTAAGGGTACCATGTTCCGCGGCGAGGCTGTTCCCTTTGTTATGGAACTGCCCAACTACCGTATGCCTGGTGCCAAGAATGTTGCCCAGCTGCTTTGGGAAAAGGCCAAGGACTTCCTCCAGCGTGCCTTTACCATCATTTTCTTCTCCACCATCATCATCTGGTTCCTCCAGAGCTTTGATCTGAGCCTGACCATGGTTGCCGATGCCGAACACAGCATCCTGGCCCTGCTGGCCGGTCTGATTGCCCCCATCTTTGCTCCCCTGGGCTTTGGTGACTGGCGTATTTCCACCGGTCTGATCACAGGCTTCCTGGCCAAGGAAAGCGTTGTTTCCACCATCGAAGTCCTCTTCGGTTCGGTCGATGCACTGCTGACTGCCATCACCCCTGCCGCTGCGGCAGCCCTGCTGGTCTTCTGCCTGCTCTATACCCCCTGTGCTGCGGCCGTTGCTTCGGTTCGCCAGGA
The DNA here is from genome assembly GCA_017560175.1 of Clostridia bacterium. Taxonomy (GTDB): domain Bacteria; phylum Bacillota; class Clostridia; order Oscillospirales; family Butyricicoccaceae; genus RGIG1902. Next base: position 4,566 of record JAFYOK010000172.1, read on the forward strand.
ACTGGGCGGCAAGTGGGCTGCCGGTGTCGTTCTGCTCCAGTGTGCTGTCGCCTGGGTCTGCGGCCTGCTGACCTATATGGCCTGTATGATGGTTCTCTAACTACACACAAAAGTTATGCCCCCGATCCTATGATCGGGGGCATTTTTTATCTTCTGTCCTTACGGATAAAAGGTGGTTCAATTTTCTTTTCCACCAAAGCACCATAGAGTTCGGGGCGACGGTCGGCATTGCCGTGTACTTCGCGGTTGCGGTAGTCACGGAGCATATCCATATCAAAACATGCCATATAAATGCCCTCTTCCCCGCCCGCTTCCACAAGGCAGGTATCTCTCGACCCCATCAGTGTAGGCAGGTAGGCCACGCCGTCGTAGGCTGCTGAATGACCGTTGCAGTCGGGGTGGCCTTTGGGAAAGTTGCAGGTAGCAATGCCCACCATATTCTCATAGGCACGGCCGCGCAGCTGGCTCAGACGGTTGATCTCCAACGGGCAGGCATTGGGGGCGACGATGATCTCAGCCCCCTGCAGCATGAGGATGCGTGCACTTTCGGGGAATTCTCGATCATAACAGATCATAGCGCCCAGACGGACGGTTCCATCCTTGGTGTCCAGATCACAGGTATAAAATCCATCGCCCGGGGTCAGACGACATTCATCGCCAAAGTCGCAGGTATGCACCTTGGCATAGGTCAGCACCCGTTCTCCATGGCGATCAAAAACCACAAGGGTATTGCGCGGCAGAGGTTCCCGGCTTTCCAACAGGGTGATGCCGATGGCCATATCCAGTTCTTTGGCCAGCTTTCCAAAGGCTGTGACAAAATCATGTTCGGCGGAAATTGCCAAGGCTTTCAAGGCATCGATATCCTCAGGAATGGTATAGCCGCAGCTCCACATTTCGGGAAACAACGCCAGATCAGCCCCCTGGGCCTTAGCCGCCCGGCAGGCCTCCACGCCTTTTTTCAGATTGGCCTTCAGATCGGTGCCGCTGTCGATCTGCAATAATGCGATATTGAAGTTTGCCATGATCCGCACCTCAGATGGTGGCATAGAAATGGACGATGTTCATATCCTCGATCTGCAGGCTGCCGTGCTGGCCTGTGCCGCCCATGACAGGATGCTGGCCATGGTCGGGAGAATAAGTCAGCAGGATCTTATGCTGACCACGATATTTTTCCAGCGCCTCTGCAATGCGGTGGAAGCCTTCTGCCTCCAGCGATACGGCATTGAGCGCCTGTTTGGATTCGGGGCCATAGGCATGGGCAGCATCGTCATAGTCGAAAGTATGAATGGAAATGACATCGTAGGTATCGGCTTCGATCAGCTCCAGCGCCTTTTGGACGATCTCTACATTGTTGGGCAGTTCGAAATAATCAAGGTTACGTCCTGCAAAGATGTGCAGGAAGGTGGAGTCGGTCTGTGCAATGATACAGACCTTCTTACCCTCAGCCAGCCAACGGTCAAAGAGGGTATCACAGGTCAGCTGGGGTCGGTCATAGGTGCGGATGCCATGACCTTCGGGATCCATGCCCGAATACATGGTGGCATGGGCAACGGGCGTGACCGACTCGACCGTACTGACAAAGGGAACCGCCATATTGGTATGGAGATAGACGGGGGCCAGCAGATTGGTGTACTTCTGCCAGATGTGCATGCCGACAGCATCGGCATGATAGAGCACCACACGGTCGGCTTTGCCGCCCAGGCGAGCCTTGAGGATATCCGATATCCACGGAATGGTGGGGGCATAAGGCTCGGGCAGGTTCATATCCATGCATTCGGCCACGATACCTGCAAAATGCTTGAGTCCGTATTTATTATAATGATCGGCCATGACGGGACCTCCTTCATCGTTATAGCTTTATCATAGCAAGGTTTTAGCAGGATAGCAAGGGATATCCTTGCGCCCATCCCAATACCTTTGTTATAATACAAATATCCAACCAAAGGAGATTGTTCCATGATCGTTTATTTTTCCGGCACAGGCAACAGCCGCTGGTGTGCCGATTTACTGGCCAACCGTCTGCAGGATGAAGTCCTCGACAGCTTTGGCTATATCCAAAACGGCATTGCTGCCGATCTGATTTCCGGCAAACCCTGGGTCTTTGTCTGTCCCACCTACGCCTGGAAGATCCCCCATATTTTCGAACAGTTCATCCGATCGGGCAGCTTCATGGGCGAACAGGAAGCCTATTTCGTCCTGACCTGCGGCAGCGATGTGGGTGGTGCAGGTGCGTTCCTGGACGAACTCTGCAAAAGCGTCGGTCTGCGCTATATGGGTATTCTGGAAGTCGTCCTGCCCGAAAACTATGTGGCCATGTTCCCCATTCCGAATGAAAAGAAGTCGGCCCGTATGTTCGAAAAGGCGCGTCCCATTCTGGAAGAAGCAGCTGCACACATCGAGGCGCGCCGTCCTCTGCCCGGCAAGGCTCCCACTTCCTTCGACCGCCTCAAGAGCAATGCCGTCAATAAGGTCTTTTACAAGCATTTCATCACGGCAAAACCCTTCACCGTTTCCAATAAATGCATCGGCTGCGGCAAATGCGCCAAGGAATGTGTTCTTAACAATGTCACGATGCAGAATGGCAAGCCTGTCTGGGGCGCAAACTGCACCCACTGCATGGCCTGTATCTGCGGCTGCCCCACCGAAGCCATTGAATATGGCCTTATGTCTCGTGGAAAGCGCCGTTATCAGGCACCGAGGTATAAATAATGGAACTGCATATCGCCACACAGGATCGTGAGATCAATTATATCCACAGCCTGTATGTCCGCGCCTTCCCCTTTGTCGAGCAGAAGCCTTTCCGTGAGATCCTCAAGCTGCAGCGCCGTGGCCTCTGTGACCTCTACATCATCACCAACGAAGGTGTCCATTGCGGCCTGGCTGTTGTCCATATCGTAAAGGATACTGCGCTGCTGGACTATTTCGCCATCGATGAAAAATTCCGCGGCCTCGGTCTGGGCGGTCTGGCCCTCGATGCCCTGACCGATCACTACCGCGACCGCTATTTTTATATTGAGATCGAGCGCATCGATCCTGCTGCCGACAACAACGAACAGCGTATGAGCCGCCGTCAGTTCTATCTGAACCACGGCTTTGTGCCCTGCGGCCTTTTTGCCCGTATGTGGGGTGTTGAAATGGAGATCCTTGCCCATCGCCGCCCCGTGACCTGGTGGCAATGCCGCCGCACCTACTGCGGTATGTATCAATTTCATCCCCGTTCATTCATCAAGATTCGCCCCATTCGATAGAATGGGGTATTTTTATCAGCTTTTCCAATACATTTGCATAAGTATAATATTCTCCCGATACTTTTATACATTTCTCTTTACAAACACTCCATAAACTGCTATTATCATTTAGGCAATCTGATCACAAATCCGGTAAGCGTTCAACCCATTTCAACTCGGCACGCTGCCGGTATTTTTTTTTGTCTATCACAGGCGGTTCGGTTTTCCCGATTACCGTCAGAAAGGAGAAAACTCTGATGCAGACACATTCTGTATATTTCTGCAATTATTCCATCGGCACCGATGTTTACAATCAGGCAGCCGAGACCTGCCGTGTCTACGGCAAAAAGGTCCTGCTGATCGGCGGCAAGCTGGCGCTGGAAGCCGGTGAAGCCCGTCTGCGCTCGGCGCTGGAAGGTTCCGGTCTGGAGATCGCCGATGTGGTTCTCTTCGGCCATGAATGCACCTATGCCCGCATGGACGAACTGGCTGCGCTGGCAAAGGAACTGGAGGTCGATATGATCTTCGGTATGGGCGGCGGCAAGGCGCTGGACACAGCCAAGGGTACAGCCCGAAAGGCCGGCCTGCCCGTCTTCACCTTCCCCACCATTGCAGCCACCTGCGCGGCAACTACCGCACTGTCAGTCGTTTATCGCGAAGACGGCAGCTTTGAAAGCTTTTATTTCTATCCCCGTCCCCCTTATCACGCCTTCATTGACCTGACCATCATCGCCCAGGCGCCCGACCGCTATCTGCAGGCCGGTATGGGTGATACCATCGGCAAGTATTTTGAATGCCATTTTGCTGCCCGCGGCGATACCCTGGCCCATGATTCGGCGCTGGGCCGTGAGATCAGCAATATGTGCTATGCTCCTCTGCTGGAACATGGCGTACAGGCGCTGCAGGACTGCCGTGCCGGTATGGCGACCCATGCTCTCAAGCAGGCTGTTCTGGCAAACATCGTTTCCACCGGTCTTGTCTCGCTGATGGTTCTGGACGATTACAACTGCGCCATTGCCCATTCGGTCTATTATGCGCTGGTCCTGCTGCCCGGTTTTGAACAGGCACAGCTCCACGGTAATGTCGTTGCCTACGGCGTACTGGTACAGCTGCTGGTCGACGGCGACATTGAAGAAGCGCGCCGTCTCAAGGCCTTCCTGCAGCAGCTGGATATCCGCACCACCTTGGCGGAGATGGATGTCAGACTCGACCGCGACTACCTCAAGGCTGTCCTCCATGAAGCTGTTACCGGTCCCGATATGGAGCACATTCCCTATCCTGTCAGCGAAGATATGATCTGGGATGCCTTCTGTGCCGTCGAAGCTCTGTAAGTGACAATCACAACAAAATATGGAAAGTAGAACAAACATGAAAACAAACATCAACAACAAGAACCTTTTCAAGTTCATCGTGGGTTCGGCCATCGGTATGATGATGTTCCTGGTTCCCGTTCCCCACGGAGATTCCTTCACCACCCTGCTTGACTTCGTCAAGAACTTCCTGGCCGATCTGTTCGGCGGCGCCCTGCCCTACATGCTGCTGGTCATCTCTGTCGTTTCTTCTGTTCTGGCTCTGTACGATTACTTCTGCAAGCCCGAATGGATCCGCAATAACCACCTGCTCCGCAAGGGCTTCTCTACCACCCCCTTCTATCTGGCCCTCCGCATCATCGGTACCGTCATCACTGCCATGGTCGTTCTGGGCTTCGGTCCCGAGTTCATCACCACCATCGACACCGGCGGAACCATGGTCGACCTGTGCGGCACTCTGCTGTGCATCGTCATCGGCTTCTCCTTCTTCCTGCCCTTCCTGACCGACTGCGGCATCATGGAGTTCCTGGGCGTTATCACCCGTCCTGTTGTCCGTCCCCTCTTCAAGGTTCCCGGCCGTGCATCGGTCGACCTGATCGCTTCCTGGTTCGGCGCTTCCAACGCAGCCGTCATTCTGACCCGCGAACAGTATATGAAGGGCTTCTACACCAAGCGTGAGGCCGGTTATATCATGACCAACTTCTCCCTGGTTTCCATCCCCTTCTGCCTGCTGATCGCCGACACCATCGGCATCGCTCACCTGTTCCCCGCCTTCTACCTCTGCATCTGCATCGTCGGCATTCTGCTGGCTGCCATCATCGCCCGCATTCCCCCCATCTCCAAGCTGCCCGACACCTACCAGGAGCAGGTCGGCTGCCAGGTCAATGAGGATGTTCCCGAAAACACAAGCCTGCTCAAGTATGCTGTCGAACTGAGCTGCAAGCGCGCCGAGCAGTTCAAGCTGAAGGATATCATCAGCGGCGGCATGGAAGTCGTTATGGGTATGTTCTTCGATCTGATCCCCATCGTTGTTGCACTGGGTACCCTCTCTCTGATCGTTGCCACCTACACCCCCTTCTTCGACTGGATCTCCTACCCCATGGGTATGCTGCTCAGCCTGCTGGGCGTTGAGGAAGCCTTCGCCGTTGCACCCGCAACTCTGATCGGCTTCACCGATATGTTCCTGCCCGCACTGCTGATCACAGGTGTTGCTTCGGTCAAGACCAAGTTCATCATCGGTGTCCTTTCTCTGGTTCAGATCATCTACCTGACCGAGGTCGGCGTCATTGTCATCAAGAGTGAAGTTCCCCTTGGTATGGGCAAGCTGTTCATTCTCTTCCTGGAACGTACCATCCTGGCCATCCCCATGATCGTCCTCTTTGCAAACCTCGTTCTCTAACACGCCATATATGCAGAAAAGCCACCCTCGAAAGGGTGGCTTTGCTTATGTTTATTTTCTTTATTTCTCTTCCGCAGCTTCGGCAGCCTGTGCTGCTTCAGCTTCAGCCTTGGCCTTCTTGGCAGCCATACGAGCAGCCTTCTTCTCGGCCTTGATCTTGGCCAGACGCTTGGTGCGGACGATCTCTGCAGCCCAAAGCAGCAGAACAACACCGCAGTAGCTGGTCAGGATACCGTAGACCGAACCGACCAACTGGTCGATGGCTTCGGCAGCGGTCTCGCAGAAAATGGCAGGAACAACGCCGGTGGCGATCAGCATACCGAGGGCGAAATAGCCGGCGAACTTGCTGGCACGCATAAACTCATTGGTGTACTTCTTAAAGAAATTCATGTCGGGGATACTTCCTTTTTCAGATTAGATTGGCTTGGTGGGCTTGGTCTGGTAGATATTGCCCTTGGGCGAAACGATTCTGCTATCAACGAAGAAATGGCCGTCGCGGTCGACCTGGCACATATTGTAACCGCCGCGTGTGGTATAGATGGCAGTCGAGCCCAGCACTTCGATGTCAAAGGCCAGCGACTGACCTGTGAAGTGGGGAACGCCTGCTGCCCAGCCGGCACAGATCTTATGCAGATGGCCGTTGAAGATGGCGCTGATCTTACCGCCGCGCAGGATCTTCTCCAGCTTTTCGGGCATAGCCATACCGGCATGCTCCAGCGCCGGACAGAAGGGATGGTGGCAGATGAGGATATTGCCCTTTTCCACCGGCTGCTCCAACTGCTGCGCCAGCCAATCCAGCTGTTCGTCATTGACGCCGCCCATCAGCAGCTTCTCCCATGCCGAGTCGATGGACAGGATGCGCCAGCCGCAGACCTCTAAGGCATCTACATAAGGCGAATCATCGCCGTCTTCCATGCCGAGGAAGCCCTTGCGGTAGGCATCGCGTACATCGTGGTTGCCCAGACTGCCGATGACCGGCACACCGGGCAAAATCTCATCCAGCAGTGCGCGCAGAGCGGCATAGTCCTCGGCTGTTCCTTCATGGACAAGGTCGCCCGTCATGATAAGGAAATCCGGCTGCTCAACCGCCAGTTCTTCCAACGCAAGGCGTGTATTGCCCAAAGGATCTCCTCCGGCAGCTTTGAGCTTGACCAGAGAATCGGAGGCGACATCGCCTTCCAGATGCATATCACTGATGTGACCGAAACGAATACCCATATCTGCACGCTTCCTTTCCGGATGATAAGTAATGATATTTATAGTATTTTACCACACAAATACGAAAAAGGAAAGGTCAGATTTACAAATCCCTTTCCGACTATGCCTTTTCCTTGACCCTGCCTCCCCTATTGGGGTATAATTATAATGTATATCTATGGGCCAATGGCCCCGGAATGGAGAGATATTCTATGAAACTGATGCACATCGCCGGCGGCGGCGACAAGGGCGGCGCAAAGACCCACATCCTGGCCCTCTGCTCCCGCCTCAAAGAAACCAGCGACCTGACCCTCGTCAGCCTGCGCGACGGTGATTTCCCCGAAGACGCAGCTGCCATGGGCATCCACACCGAAACCTTCTATACGGGCAATGTCCCTATGGACTACGTCCGCCTCATTCAATATGCCCGTCGGGAAAAGCCCGACATCGTCCATTGCCACGGCGCCAAGGCCAATATCGCCGGTGTCCTCGTCAAAATGTTTACCGGTGCCACCATCGTCACCACCGTGCATTCCGACTACAAACTGGACTATATGCACAGTGCCTTTAAGCGCAACACCTTCGGCCGCCTCAATTCGGCTGCGCTGCGCTTCTTTGACTACTACACCACCGTATCGGACAACTTCCGCCGTATGCTGCTCCAGCGCGGCTTCGATCCCCTCAAGATGATGACCATCTACAATGGTCTCGACTTTTCTACCCAGGCCCCCAAGGTCGATCGCAGAGAATACCTGGCTCAGGCCGGTCTGGAATACCACGAAGGCGATATCGTCCTCGGTATCCCTGCCCGTCTGAATCCGGTCAAGGATATTGCCACCCTGCTCCGTGCCTTTGCCCTGGCCAAGCAGACCGTCCCCAACCTCAAGCTGCTGATCGGCGGAGATGGTGAGGACATGGACAAGCTGATCGCCCTTTCCAAAGAACTGGGTCTGGAGGGCAGCGTCAGCTTCATGGGCTGGCTCAAGGACATCCCCACCTTCTTCTCGGCCTGCGACATCGACGTTCTCTGCTCGATTTCCGAGTCCTTCCCCTATTCCATCCTGGAAGGTATCCGCGAAGGCTGCGCCGTCATCACCTCCGATGTCGGCGGTATGCGCGACCTCATCGAGAGCGGCGAAAGCGGCTACATCTTCAACCCCGGCGACTATGAGACCTTTGCCTCCTATATCGTCGATCTGGCACAGGATCCCGACAAGCGTAAGCGCTTTGCCGATAAACTCTATGCCGTTGCTTCCAAGCGTTATTCCCTCGAAAGCATGGCCGCCACCCAGCAGAAGATCTATGATGATATTCTCACGTTGGAATCCCGCAAAAAGAACCGCGACGGTGTTCTGATCTGCGGCGCTTACGGCCGCGGCAATGCCGGTGACGAAGCTATCCTGCAGGCCATTCTTGGCACCATGCGCGAGATCGATCCCCTCCTGCCTCTGACCGTTATGACCCGCAAGCCCAAAGAGACCGAACTGCTGCACAAGCGTGTTCGTGCCGTACACACATTCAATCCTCTGGCCTTTATACGTGAAATGCGCAAGCGCCGTCTGTTCATCAGCGGCGGCGGCAGCCTCATCCAAGACGTCACCTCCAACCGCTCTCTCTACTTCTACCTCGGCACCATTTGGCTGGCTCGCAAGCTGGGCTGTAAGGTACTGATGTATGGCTGCGGCATCGGCCATGTGGCCAAGCCTTTTAATAAGAAACTGGCTCGTGCCATTCTGGATAAAGAACCCGACATCATTACGCTTCGCGATCCCGGCTCCCTGCGCGAACTGAAGGACATGGGCATCTCCAAGCCCGATATCCGCATGACCGCCGACCCCACCCTCTGTCTCACCCCTGCATCCGACGAAGCGGTTGCCGATCTGCTCCGCAGCCGTGGTCTGGATCCCAACGGCAAATATATCTGCTTTGCTCTCCGCGCCTGGAAGGGTTTCAGCGATTACAGCGTTTTCACCCGCGCTGCCCGCTATGCCTATGAAAAGCATGGTCTGACCGCCCTCTTCCTGCCCTTCGAACAGCCCACCGATCTCAAGCCCAGCCGTATGGCCTGCGAAGGTCTGGAAACCCCTCATGCTATCCTCGACGGTATCCGCGATGTCGATCTGACCTTGGCTCTCCTTCGCCGTATGAGTGCTGTATGCGCCATCCGCCTCCATGCGCTGGTCTTTGCCGCTGCAGCGGGTGTTCCCTTCATCGGTGTTTCCTATGATGTTAAGGTACAGGGCTTCATGGAATACGCAGGCAACCCCTGCTGCCGCGACCTGCGCGAGATCGACGATGCCTGGATGCAGGCACAGATCGACCGCGCCGTACAGGAGCCCGACTTCTTTAAGGATATGGCTGCTAAGCTGCGCGACATCGAGCGCCTCAACAAAAAGGCTGCAGAAGAGCTATTGTAAGGGGATCGCGGTATGAATCAAAAACGTAAGGGCGATCTGCTGGCCATTCTGTCGGCCTGTATGTTCGGCCTTTCCCCCCTGTGGGTCACTGCCTTTGCACGAGGCGGCGGCAACTCCATGATGATGGCGCTGCTGCGCAACATCTTCTTTCTGCCGGTCAGCGCCTTCCTGCTCTATCGCAGCGGACAGCCCCTCTTTCAGAAGTTGCCACGAAAGACATTGGGCAAGATCCTGCTGCTGTCGGCCGGTGGCTCGGGTCTGACTCAGCTGCTGCTCTTTGCCTCCTACAGCTTTATGGCATCGGGTGTATGCACCACCGTCCACTTTATCTACCCCCTCTTTGTCTTTCTGCTGGGTGCTGTTTTCTATGGCGAAAAACTCAGCCGTCGTTCCATCCTGTGTCTGGCCCTCTGCATGGTCGGCCTCTGCTGCTTCTATCCTCGCGGCGGTGAGATCAGCATGACCGGTCTGATCATCGCCCTTGCCTCCGGCCTGACCTATGCCTTCTATATGGTCTATCTGGACAAGGGTGGGTTTGAAGGCATTTCTCCCCTGCAGATGCAGTTCTGGCTGGCGCTGTGTAATGCAGGCCTTATGCTGATCTGCTGTATGGTTTCGGGCAACCTGACCTTTGATCTGACCCCCACCGCATGGCTGTTGGGCATTGTTGCTTCGCAGGTACTTGGTTTCGGTGTTGTCCTCTGCCAGATGGGCATCAAAGCCATCGGTGCCGGACGCGCTGCCCTGCTCTCCACCTTTGAACCCATCACCAGCCTTGTGGTCGGTGTCCTCTTCATGCAGGAACACCTCGACCCCATTGCCATCCTCGGTGCGGCCATCATCCTGGCTTCGGTCACTATCGTCAGCCTGCCGGAAAAGGCATGATCGATACCTCTCGAAAGCCTGTAACCTGCAACAAGCATCCCTGTCATTCTGAGCGGAGTGTAACGAAGTCGAAGAATCTCACACACAGATAAAAGAATCCTCCGTGTTGATAATGCTCGGTGTGAGATCCCTCGACTGATGCTCGGGATGACAAGGTAGATTTGTGCCGGAGATTTGCTCGGGAGGGTCAAGACCCTCCCCTACAATCGTCTAACAGAAAATCGACAGTTCACTCCATCTTTTTCTCCCAAAAACAGGAACCTTTCCGCCCATTCTCCCGTCCAAAGGCGGATCGCATAAAACACTTATTAAAAGAAAGGAAAACCAACATGAAAAGAATCTTCTCTATGCTGCTGGCTCTCCTGCTGAGCGTCAGCCTGCTGACCATGCCTGCCATGGCGGCAAACGATGACCTGCTCATCCTCAGCCCCACCCCTCTTTCTTCCGCACAGCAGCAGAACACCGCCGAAGCCCTCAAGTATCTGAATCTGTTCCGTGGTTCCGACAAGGGCTTTGAGCTGGATCGTGCACCCACACGTATGGAAGCCGTCATCATGCTCATCCGCCTGCTGGGTCAGGAATATGAGATCTATGGTGATGAAAACGGCAACCCTTATGTCCATCCCTTCACCGATGCTCCTGTATGGCAGGATGCAAACGACTATCTGGGCTATGCCTATGCCACAGGTCTGACCAAGGGCAAGACAGAAACCACCTTCGATCCCAACTCTCCCGCTTCTCTGCGTGAGGTCATGACCATGACCCTCCGTGCTCTGGGCTATGTCGATACCGACGAAGCCAAGATGTGGGACATCTGGGAGACCAAGGCTGCAGAGATCGGCCTGACCGCCGACAAGAGCGGTGAGTTCACCCGTGGTGATGCCGTCATGCTCTACTGGAATGCCCTCTACTGCAAGACCAATGCTTCCGAAGCACCTCTGTATGAGAGCCTGTACATTGCACCCGAAACCATGGAACTGGCTTCGAAGGTTCAGGCCGGCAACGTCGACCTGGAAAAGGACGACCTGGAAACCATCATGACCTTCCTCTACGCCAAGACTCCCGGCATCTATGCTTACATTGGCTACATGCCCCTGGATAAGGAAGATCCCGAAGGCGTTGCCATGCGCATCGGTTCTTCCGACATCGACTTCAGGGAAGCACTGGCTGCCGAGCCCATGATGATGGCACAGGCACATTCCATCGTTCTGCTGCGTCTCAACGAAGGTGCCGATGCCAACCGGATCATGGACACCATGAAGGCCACCGTCAACCCCAATAGATGGATCTGCGTCGGCGTTGACCCCGAGAATGTCCGTACAGCTGTCCATGGTGATCTGGTCCTGCTGGCCGTCGACCATAACAGCGCAGCCTTTATCGACGCTTTCCAGTCGATGGTCAAGTAAATCATGAATCCCAATACAACACGTATCATTGCACGCATCATCGCCGGTTTCCTTGCCGGTGTAATGATCCTTTCCCTGCTGCTCTCCCTGGTGGGCTGCGGCAGCAATCCCCGGTCGGATGCGCCAGTCACTGAACAGACCACCGAAGCCGAAGAGGAAACGCCCAAAGCCGAAGTGTCTGTCGAAGACCCGGCATCCGAAACCGTGACCGATACCGAATCCACAGAGAAGCCTGCCCTTGATGAGCAGGCTTCTTCTGAGCCGGAGGAAGTCCCTGCCGAAGACGTTGAAGAAGAAGCCGCACCCTTGCCAGATGCCCCTGCTGAAGAACTGCCTGCAGAACCCGAAACCCCTGCACAGCCCGAAGAACCTGCCGCTCCTTCGGTTATCACTCCCGATACCAATGGCATGATGCAGGTGGGCGACAGCTGGCTACAGGATCCCGGTGCTTTTAATGAAAGCTCCATTGCATCCTTTGCTTCCAAGCTGCAGAAGATCCGCAGCAACTACCTGGGCGGCGCAGCCAATGTGGTCTGGTCGATCATTCCCGACAAGAGCACCTATGCACAGGACAGGATCTCGTCCTACCTCGACCATAATGCCATGGTCAGCAAAGCCAAGGCCGGCCTTTCGGGCTGGACCTATGTAGAAATCGGCAATCTACTCTCCTTCGATGACTACCTGCTGACCGATGGCCACTGGCGCCAAGAGCGCATCGTTCCTGTTGCCAATGCCATTGCACAGGCTCTGGGATTCTCGGTCTCCAAGGGTGACTTTGCCCAGAAAAGCGCAAGCGGTTTCGGCGGCGATTACGCCAAGTACAGCGGCACCACCGAAAGCATCTCGTGGATGGAAAGCGCTTATACAGCTGCCACTGTCTGCGACAACTTCCAGAATCCCGGCCGCACAGCGGTCTATGACAGCGGTCTGATCCACAGCAACAGCCCCTACGATCTCTTCGCAGGCGGCCCCACTCCGCTGGTCACGCTGAAAAACAGCACCATTGACAACGGCAGACGCCTCATCGTCTTCCGCGATTCCTTCGGCAGCAGCCTGTCTCCCCTGCTGCTGGGTGGATACAGCGAGATCGTCCTGATCGACCTTCGCTATATGAGTTCCTCCCTGCTGCCCCAGTATATCGATGCCAACGGCGCCGATGTACTCTTCCTCTTCAGCGCCCGCGTGGTCAACAACAGCTCCCTGCTGAGATAACTGAGATACAAGAAAAAAGCTCCTTCGGGAGCTTTTTCTTTTTGTATTTTGTGGTATAATGGGTGCATATTTATTTGCAAAGGAGAACTCCATCATGCACGAATATCATCCTTTTGATCTGGTCGAGCGCATGTCCTTCCTGCGCTACGGCGGCACCGACGAAGAGCTGCGCGCAGCCAACATCCTGCTGGACGAGATCAAGAAGCTGGGCGGCGAAGGCCATCTGGAAGAGTTCCGGATCCCTGCCTGTGAACTGAAGAAGTACACCGCAAAGGTCATTGCTCCCTATGAGAAGGAACTGGAAGTTATGGCCTACGGCTGCTCGGGCACTCTGCCCCAGGGCGGCGCTGACCTCAAGCTCTATTATGCCGAGCGCGGTCTGCCCGAAGACTATCTGGGCATGGATGATCTGTCGGATACTGCCGTCATCATCAACGAACTCAACTATGATGCTTACAAGCTGCTGTGCAAGAAGAATGCCGCTGCTTTTATCACCATTTCTAACAAGCATTGGGATAACAACAACACCAACGATCTGATCTACCGTCCCCTCCGCAAGAACTTCACCGACAACGGCAAGATCCCCGGCTTTATGATCTGGGCCAGCGATGCCACCGACCTGGTTCGCGACGGTGCATCCATGATCCATCTGGAGCTGGAGGCTGAAGAGATGGAGCGCACATCCCGTAATGTCGTCGCCACCATTCCCGGTGCTGAGATCCAGAACGAGTCCATCGTCATTACCGCCCACTATGACAGCGTTATGGTCGGCACAGGCGCATGGGACAACGCCACAGGTTCGGCTGCCATCATGTCGATCTACAACCACTTCCTGGAGAACAAGCCCCGCCGTACCCTCCACTTCGTCTGGTGCGGTACCGAAGAGCAGGGCCTGCTGGGCAGCAAGGCCTATGTCGAGCAGCATCCCGAGCAGATCGAGAAGGAGATCAAGTTCTGCTTCAACTTCGATATGTGCGGCACCGTCCTCGGCCCCAACCTGGTCTTTGTCACCGGCGGCGATGACCTCAAGCACCTGGCCGAGCAGTTCTGCCGTGAGTATGGCATGAGTGCCGACATCAAGCAGATCGTCCACTCCAGCGACTCTGCTCCCTTCTGCGATAAGGGCATCCCTGCGCTGGGTCTGTCCCGCGGTTCCAAGACCTGCGAGATCCATACACGCAATGACGTCATCTTCCCCCTGTCGGCCAAGCAGCTGGAGAAGGACAGCGCTTTTGCTGCCGCCTTCATCGGCCGCGTTGCCAACAGCCGTATCATCCCCGTGCCCATGGGCATGCCTGCCAACATGAAGGATAATATCGAAAAGTACTTCATGCGCGATAAGACCACCCTCGCCCAGGATGCCGAAAAGGCAGCCAAAGCCAAGGAAGAAAAGAAGTAAGATTTTCTTATAACAAAAACAGCCACCCGATCTGGGTGGCTGTTTCTGTTAGATAATTGTGGATGACACACACCATCTATTTACTTAATTAAAATATATGATATAATATTTTTATATTCCAATATTCGCGAAAATAACAATCTCTGTATTGAGAACCCTCTCACAACAGAAAGGAATGTGAAGATATGAAAAAACGTTTTGAATCCCTTGTTGGTGGAATCAAAAAATCTGCCAATGCGCTGATTGACAACACGCTTCAGGCCGTTGACCAAAATGATGACGGTAAGTTTGATTTCTCTGATGTCGCTGCCATGGCAGAATCCGTAGGAAACGCAGTTAAAAAAGGTTCGCAGGCAGTTATGGAAACTGCAGAAGAAAAAGCACGACTTATGGAGCTGAAATCTCTGCAGCCCATTTTCCCCGATACACTCAGCGATGCTAATTTCTCTATGCCCAAGTTTATTCGTGTTGTTGAGCGCGAAAAAAAATATATCGACAGCATCGTCTGCCAAGGCTCGATCGGTTACAACTCCGAACAAAAGGGACTACATATCGTCAATATTTTTAAAGATTCTCTGGAATCTTTTGGCCTGAACTTCTATCCAGATCCGGATTGCGAGTTTTACTATGTCGACCCCAGCGATCGTGATCGCTACATTTCGTTGGATGAATACTTTGCTTATATCAAGATTGTTCGCATCAATGAACTCAAGAAATTGGCTCAGGATCTTGGTGCAAAAAGATTCCGCGTTACTTACATGGAAGAGCAAGTATCTTTCACAGAAAAAAACATGAAAGCCAGCTTGAAAACTCCCGTCAGTGCAGAAGTTTCCCACAGCATTAGTGAAAAGAAGTTTACAAATATCAAAATCGAATCTGAAAGTGATTTTCCCGGTCATGCTCCCATCAAGCCTCAGCTTAAATATATGCAACATGACCCCAGCATTCAAAACCTTATTGCTATGCGTATGGATGAAAGTTCTCCGCTTTTGCACGAAAAATTTATGATTA
>JAFYOK010000173.1 GCA_017560175.1 Clostridia bacterium
AAACACAACCAGAACAACTGCCGTTATGATAACTACACTACCGACGAGAATATAGGGCAAATACGCCTTTGTCGGCAAAGTCGGCTCAGCTGCCGGGTACAGATTGTCGTATGTAACTTCACGCAGGGAAAAATCATTCCGCGTTTCATCATTGAAACCGTCGGGGTCGTCGAGACAGAACCAGGCATTGATCTGCCCGTAATGGTAGCCGAGATAGCCCCAGGTCAGTCCCTGTTCATCGACGAAAATCGATTGAATGGCAGACTCACGAAACTCTTCAACAATATCATTCGAACGATTTCTCCATGTTGTCCGCTCGGGTGCACCAGGATATTCATAGAAATTGAACATCAGATCCTTGCCGTCATAATCAGCGAACTCGCCATTGTAGGGTGTGATCTGATCGGCATAGTCCTCGGCAAAGGCAGTATGATCATAGAGCAGGATCATTTCCCGCATATCGACCCAGCCTTCCACGGTCTTATCTTCGCCGTAGTGCGCAATGAGACCCCAATCCTCATAGAGCCACTGGATCCACAACTTGGAGCCATTGGTAAACTGACCTTTCACGATGGAGCCGTCGGGCGCATCCCATACGGTAATGAATCCATCGGGGCTGTTGACCAGATAGCGACGGCCATGGTATTCGACCTCATTGTTGTTATAGTGCCGATCAAAAAAGCGATTATCATCGGGCACCCACAGAGAATCCGCATAGGCAGGGGCAGTCAGTGCTGCCACCATTGCCATGATCAGCAGCATTGTCCATAGTCTTTTCATAGCACACCTCTCTATTTCTTACGGAAGGACTTCAATACCGTCCATGTGAGCATTATAACAGCAACAACCAGAAAAACAGGAGTCAGTACAACACCAACCATAGCGAACGATGGTCCTGCAATGGCATCGGCCTGTGCCACAAGGGTCAGGCTGCCTAAAATGGCAACTGTCCATAACAAAGTAATGAATCTTTTCATCATCGTCCTCCTTTAAAAGATCACAAGGCCGAGGCCATAGCTGAAAGCATTAGCCATCAGCGCAAACAGAAATGGTCGTTTCAGCTGTTCCGAACAAGCGTGCAGGCAGCGCCACTCGACGAGGACAGCGCCGATCTCCAGTACCGCCGTCACGATTACAGGTGACCAACCGAAGAGATAGGTGGTTGTATGGTAGGTCAGCACGACGACAGGATTGGTGAGAATATTGACCAGTGCAATAATGGTCAGCTCCCGTTTGCCCCGCAGACCCCAGAGCAGCGCAAAGGCTGCTTCGAGAATGAGGGTCAGCAGCAGGGATACAGCAAGAACTTTTAACATCCCATCTCTTCCCTTCCGAGAGGCCACCACAGCAGAAGCAGGCTGATAACCGCCATCAAAGCATAGTCGGCCGGCTTATTCAGCAAGCTGTGCCATCCCAACCATGTGGGGACGTAACCAAGAAACAGGCCGAAGGTCAGCAAACCAAAGGCAAAGCCTTTGGCGCCCGGCGTCACTTTGGCCGCCGCCCATAGGGTGATGGGCATGGTCATATTGAACAGGAACACGGCCAGAGTACCCAATACCGGTACATCGCAGAAGAAGTAGAGGATCGCCGCCGCAAGCAGAGATCCTACTGATGCCTTCTGCGGCCCCAGTTTATCCATCAAAAATCCGCCTGCCGTCTTGCCCAAGACAAGGGCAATGGTAAGAATAAGTGCCCATC
>JAFYOK010000174.1 GCA_017560175.1 Clostridia bacterium
CCGCAGCCTGTATCTGCATTTTGAATGTGGCCTGTGGATCTATCGGCATACGGTCATCGAAGAAATCGAGGCCGATTTTCAAAAGACCCTTGAGCGGTGCCGCCCGATCACATTGGAAAGCACCCGTGTGCGCGGTTGCCGCAGGCTGGTCAATGCCATGCTGCGTCTGCTGGCGCCCCTTATGTAATAAAAGAGCCCCATCAGAAGATGGGGCTTTTTTGGTCAGCGGCAGCGACTGTTCCAGGGAACGGCAGTACCGCAGCCATTATTGCAGCTGCTGCATCCGCATCCGTTGTCCTCGTCCAGACCATTGGCAGTGCTCATGGGGACATCGGAATAACGGAGAGTTCCGGCAACTGTGCAGTAACCGGAACGGGGCTGGGGTGCTGTATCGGTATTGCCGGTATTGCGGCAGGGACAGTACCGACAACAGCAGCCACATCTTCTTCTGCGATTCCAACACATAAGATTCATCCTCACTTTGATCGGGATTCGACATGAGAGATCATGTCTGTTTCATTCTATGTCGGAGGTGATGGAGTGGTTCAAGGGGTGTAAAGTTGACAGTAGAGAAGTCTTTGGATATACTTATATATCAGTGAGGCTTGATTGCCAAAATGGTTCTCTTGAAAGGAGATCTGAATGAATTCTACCAAATCGCCCTCTTCCGGCAGATATGAGACCATGCTGATGGTTACCACACTGGCTTGGAGTATGTCGTTCATCTGGTCCAAGGTGGTCACTAACACCGGCATGGCCAGTGAGATGTACCTCTTCATCCGCTATTCTCTGGCCGGTATTATTCTGTTTCCCTTTGCGTTCAAGTCTTTAAAGACCATGAACAAAAAGGAGTTCTGGACCGGTATCCTTATGGGCAATATCTTCTTCTTCAGTATGATTGCCCAGACCATCGGTATTTCCATGTCGACCCCGGCCGAAAGCAGCTTTATCACAACGGCTTATGTCGTTATTGCGCCTTTTACCACATGGATGCTGCTCAAGCAGAAACCCCGCCGCATCACATGGGCGGCGGTTGCCCTCTGCCTGGCAGGTATCTATATCCTTAATATGAAGCCCGGTCAGACCATCGGCCTGACCCTTGGCAATGCGCTGACCCTGTTGGGTGCTCTTGGTTGGGCGTTCCAGCTGACCTTCACCTCCATTGCAGGCCGTTATATGCCCCCTGCGCTGCTCTCCTTCCTGTCCTTTGGTTATACCGGTGTGATGGGCGGCCTGACCGCACTGGTCACAGGTAGTATGTTCACTACCACCATGGCACAGATCAGCGGATCGGCAGCAGCCATCTGTCTGGCAGCCATTTTCCCCACCGTACTGGCCAATCTGGTGCAGGTATATGCCCAGCCCCATGTCGATGCCAATAAAGCAGCGGTCATCTATACGCTGGAAGCGGTCTTTGCTACCATCATTTCCATTCTGATGGGCATGGAAGATCTGCGCACATCGGTTATTGTCGGCGGCGGTCTCATTGCCTGCGCCGTCCTGCTGACCCAGCTTGGAGGAGAAACACAGGATGCGTGACAACAAAGCCATTTTTGAACTGCTGGACCGCCTGGCCATCGATTATCGTATGGTCGAGCATGAAGATGTCCACACCATGGAAGATCTGCTTCCCATCGAAGCACAGCTGGGTGCAAAGTTCTTCCGTAATCTTTTTCTGACCAATCGCAACAAGAGCCAGCTTTGGCTGCTGCTCATCATCGGCGATAAGCCCTTCCGCACATCGGAGGTTTCCCATCTGTTGGAGGTTTCCCGACTTTCCTTCGGTTCGGCTGAACTGCTGGAAGAAAAGCTGGGCGTTCATCCGGGCGCCGTCAATCCGCTCAGTCTGGTCTTTGACCGGGAACATGAGATTCATCTGGCCTGCGACCGAGAGATCCTGCAGCATAAGCAGGTTTGTATGCATCCGGGCAGCAACGGTCAGAGCATCGTTATGAACACAGAGGATCTTTTCGAGAAGATCCTTCCCCATCTGGGTATCACGCCCCGATGGATCGATATTACAGGGGAGGTTTAATTACCATGGGATTTTTTAAGAATGTACACAAGGTCGTTTCCTATATTCCGGAAGGCCGTGTTATGAGCTACAGCGATATTGCTGAAGTTATCGATCAGCAGGGCAAGGCAAGATTCGTCGGCTTTGCCATGAAGTTCTGCCCCAGCGCATATCCCTGGCACCGTGTCGTCAAGGCAGACGGCCGTCTGACCATGGGTGATATGCAGATGATGCTGCTGCGCAAGGAAAATGTACCTTTCGATGATTTTGGTGTCGACATCAATAAGTGCAAGGTCTATCCTGCCGAAATGCATCTGATTCTCAAGGAAAAGGGCGAGATCTAAAGTGTGTAAATCCCCGGGCCGATCAGAATGGCTCGGGGACTTTTTTGCTTGTTTTCGATACGAAATGACATATTTAAATCAGATATTACAAAATGTTGTTATAAATCCGCAGGTAGAGCTATATGGAATAGGAAAAGAGGTTGCACCATATCCTTTAATATGGTACTATTAAACCGTGATAAAATTAACGGTTTATCCGTTTTGGAAAACAAGGAAGGAGCAATCGAACAATGAAGTACGATAAGGATTTATTCGTCAAGCATCTCCAGGCAATGGTCCGCGTCCCCACCGTTTCCAGCGCTGACCCCGAGAAGACCCGTGTAGAAGATTTTCTGCAGCTGCATAAGGTTCTCGAAGAGTCCTATCCCCTTGTACATAAGACCATGACCCGTGAGGTCATCGGCAAGTGTGCTCTGCTCTACCACTGGAAGGGCACAGGCAAGTCCAATGCGCTGCCTCTGCTCATGACCGCCCATCAGGACGTTGTTCCCGAAGGCGACTGGTCCATGTGGAAGTATCCTCCCTTTGAGGCACATGTCGATGAAAACGGCATCCTCTGGGGCCGTGGCTGCACCGACTCAAAGAACAATATCCAGGGCTATATGGATGCCCTTGAACTGTTGATCGCCGATGGTTTTGTTCCCGACTACGACCTCTATTTCGCATTCGGCTACAACGAAGAGATCATGGGCGGCCCCGGCGCTGCAGGTCAGATTCTGCAGGACGAACTGAAGGCACGCGGCATTGAGTTCGGTATGGCCATCGACGAGTGCGGCGGCGTTGCCGAAGTCGACGGTAAGCTGGTTGCCACCATCATCCCCTGCGAGAAGGGCTATGCCGACTATGAGTTCTATGTAGAAGAGCCGGGCGGCCACTCGGCATTCCCCCCTGTCCACACAGCGCTGGGCAAGCTGGGCTATGCCATCTGGACACTGGAAAACAACCGTATGGAGCCCATCCTCATTGAGCCCGTCATCCGCGAGATGAAGGCACGTGCGCCCTTTATGACCGGTGAGCTGGCAGAGCTCTTCAAGGATCCCGAGGCCAACTGGCCCCGTCTGAAGGAACTGGCCGAGACCGATAAGCTGGTCAATCAGATGGTCCGCACCACCACCGCTGCTACTATGGCATCCGGTTCGGCACAGGCCAATATCCTGCCCGAGCGTGCATCCATCATCACCAACTCCCGTATCCTGCCCGGCCAGACCCTGGAAGACCTGGAAGCTCACTTTGCCAAGGTCATGCCCGAGGGTGTCAAGTTCCGTCTGGTCAAGGGTCATAATCCTCCTCCCATCTCGTCCATCGATACTTCGGGTTACGAGCTGATCGTCAAGATCATTTCCGAAATGTATCCCGGCGTTACATTCATTCCCTCCATGTTGGCCGGCGGCACAGATTCCCGCTACTACAGCTGCCTGACGCCCACAAAGAGCGTCTATCGTTTCACAGGTCTGATGTCCGATGCCAATACCGGTGGTGCACATGCTGTCAACGAGCATATCAACACCGAGATCATGGTCAACAACGTCAAGTTCTACGTCGAACTTTTCAAGAATTACGGCAAATAAATAAGCATCGTTTTACAGACCCGGCAGCTTATGCTGTCGGGTCTGTTTTTGTGCAGCAGCTTATGCTATACTATAGGAAAATGTCTGGAGGTGGGTTCGCATGGAGTTTAATGAAAAATTGCAGCAGCTGCGTAAGCAGAAGGGACTGACCCAGGAAGAGCTGGCCGACGTGCTTTATGTCTCCCGTGCCGCCGTCTCCAAATGGGAGTCGGGCAGGGGATACCCAAGCATTGATTCCCTCAAGGCCATTGCAAAGTTCTTCGGTGTGACCGTCGATCATCTTCTGTCGGGAGATGAGGTACTGGCCATTGCCGAAGAAAACGGACGGCAGAAGGAAACACAGATGCGTGATCGGATTTTCGGTCTGCTGGATTGCGGCATGGTGCTGCTGATGGTGCTGCCCTTTTTCGGACAGGTCAGCGATGAGGGGGTTCGCGAAGTTTCTCTGCTGATGCTGACCGGGACGCAGACATGGCTAAAGTGTGCTTATATGGGATTGACGACAGGAATGTCTCTGTTTGGTCTGCTGACCCTGGCGCTGCAGAATTTTGACCACAGTCTGTGGATAAAATATAAAACGGGTATATCATTAGGCCTTCATGTGGGTCTGACCTTTCTGTTCATCCTCAGCCGTCAGCCCTATGCCGGAGGATATGCCTTCCTTTTTCTGACCATCAAGGCGCTGATGATGGCAAAAAATCGATGATACGAAAGGTATCACGGGTGTAAATCATCGTTTCTTGTAAAAATCCTTCCCTTTTTGTATGTTGAAACCGGGGCGAACGCCCAATACAGAAAAGGAAGGAAAACTTATGAACAAACAAAGAAAACGATCTTTATGGATGGCGGCAGGGCTGCTGATGGCCTTTGTCCTGTGGACAGCAGCGGTCTGCACCATGGATGTACAGCCTATCGGCCCGGAGGGATCGGCTGTTGGATTGGCAAAGCTCAACGGTGCATTCCATCGATTGACGGGGGTACACATGACCCTTTATGATCTGACCGATCAGCTGAGCATCCTGCCCCTGGGATTGGTGGCCGGCTTTGGCCTGTTGGGACTTTGGCAATGGGTACAGAGAAAACATCTGTGCAAAGTTGACCGCAGCCTGCTGGCACTTGGGGGATTTTATATCCTCGTACTGGCGGCATTTGTCGGCTTTGAGTTTGTCGCTGTCAATTACCGCCCCATCTTGATCGAAGGCCAGTTGGAGGCCTCCTATCCGTCATCGACCACCATGCTTTCACTGTGTGTTCTGCCGACGGCAGCCATGCAGTTCAAAGCGCGCGGTTTAGGGCGAGGAGTGTCGGCGGCACTCTATGCATTGACCGTCTTTATGGTCGTTGCTCGTATGATTTCGGGCGTTCATTGGCTGGCCGATATCATCGGCGGTATGCTGCTCAGCGGCGGCCTTGTGATGCTGTATCGAGCGGCTGTAGAAAAATAAAAGAAATCCGGAGAGGTATATATGCTGAAAGATCATCGAGAACTGCAGCTCTGTATGGAAGATACAGAGTGGCCTAAAGAATATATCGACCACGACAGAGTTATTGCACGCGCCATCGTCTTTGATGATGAAGGATATTTCTACTTCCTGCGTGTCGAGCGTGACGATGATTTCGGCAAGGGTATCTTTATTGAAACTGCCGGCGGCGGTGTCGAGCCGGGAGAGGATCTGGTGGAAGCTATCACCCGTGAACTGTGGGAGGAGCTCGGTGCAGAGGTGGAGGTGCTGGGACGCATCGGTGTGGTCAGCGACTACTATAATCTCATCCATCGGCATAACATCAACAACTATTATCTCTGCCGTGCATGCAGCTTTGGTGAGCGGCACCTGACCCCTATGGAGCAGGAAGAAATCCGTCTTTCCACCCGTCGTATGACCTATGAGGAAGCGGTACAGACCTACGAACAGTGTACCGCTATGAAATGGGGCAGATTGATTTATAATCGAGAACTGCCCATTCTTCGGGCGGCAAAAGATATTCTGGAAAAGCAGAAATAAAGACACAAAATGCGACCTGCATCTGCAGGTCGCTTTTGCTTTTGATTCAGTTGATGAGGATCTCGTTGGTATAGCTGAGAGGTTCGCCGTCATTGCCCATCTGGACCACCGAAACGACGTCGCCGGGTTCGATATCATCTCCGGCGGCGAACAGCAGATTGCTGCCGCAGCGTTCGGTTTCGCCGTAGGGTTTGCCGTTGACAAAGATGTAGCTTTCCCATGTGAGATTTTTACATTCGACCCACAGGCCATCTTCTTTGATATAAGCCTTGGTGATGGTGATGGGATCGACACCCATCTGCAGGTCGGTGGGCTCGGGAAGTTTGCCATCCAGCGCTTCCTGTTCACCATAGAGGATGTCATATTCCAACAGTTCGAGGTTTTTCTGATAGTCGGGCTCTTCTGCCTCGGTCTGGTGGAGAGAGAAGAGGACATTGCCTTCCAGCCCGGCCATTTCCAACACACGGGCGCTCAGCTGATAGGCCGAAAGATCACGGTCATCGGCAGGCAGTTCCATGTTGGAACGGATGAAGTATTCGGTCTGATAGATGTTGCCCGAAGCCAGTTCGTCATCGAGGATATCCAGGCTGGGCAGATGGTCGCCGTAGAAGATGCAGATATAAGGTTCACCGCGGTCGTCCAGGGCATGGGTCAGGTCACGGATGAAGCTGTCGGTCTCGTACATCTGGCCCACATAATATTCCCATTGGTTTTTCTCTTCGGCAGAGGGAAGTCCCGAAGCGGTGATGGGATAGGATTCCCCGGTGGGTTCGGAGGGATAACGGCCATGGGGCTGTACGGCTACCGTATAGACAAAGCCGCTCTGTTCGGCATCATCCAGGCATTTGAGGATCTGTTGGGTCAGCAGGCCATCCTTGGCCCAGCTGAGGGCATTTTCACGGATGTTGTCCATGTATTCAATGGAAACAAAATGGTCAAAACCGAGGTTGGGATAAACCTTGTGGCGGTCATAGAAGGTGCCGTTGTTGTTGTGGATGGCGTATGTCGAATAGCCGTGTGCCTTGAGATCATAGGCCAGGGAAGGGCAGGTGGAACTGCGGAGGATGGTTTTATATGGATATTCGCCGGTGCCGAAATAATCGAGGCTCATGCCGGTCAGCACTTCAAACTCCGAGTTGACCGTACCGGCACCGATGGAAGGTACGGTGAAGAGACCGGAAGGGTTTTCTTCCATAAGGCGAGTGAAGTTGGGGAGGGGATTGGAGGAAAACTCGATCTCTTTCATACGATTGACATCGAAGAAGGATTCCAACTGCACCATAACGATATTGGGCTTTTGTGCCGTGGCGGTCAGATTGCTGCCGGGACGGGCATCCAGTTCTTCTTCGACCTCTTCCACGACTTCAAGGACGGCATCATCGCTGTAGTCTTCCGGACGGTCGACACCCTGATCAAAGGCACTTTTGGCAAAACAGTAGCAGAAGCCATATTTCTGATAGGCATCGGCCAGGTTGGTGAACTCTTCCGAAAGATGCCCGCGGTCGATGGCCCATCCGCCAAACAGGCAAAGCACTGTAATGGCCAGCAGGAGAGCGGCACCGCCCTGTTTGAAATTGTGGTGCAGGCGAGGGGCTTTGATGCACATCCATACCAGCAACAGGACGGTCAGCAGAGCGGCAATGGCGCACAGGGCGATCTGCCATGGGGTCATGTAGATATCGACGATATCAAAGGCCTGCTCGACATTGCGAAAGTCGGCAAAGCCGAAGGGGGTAACGCGCATACTGAGCAGAATTCCGTTGCCAACGCCGCCGAACAGCCAGGTGCAGACGGCAAACAGCAGAAAGAATACACGCTTGGAGAATAGGGAGGAAAACAGCAGTGTCACCAGAATGAGCAGGGTATTGAAGAAAAAGGGGACAGGATATTCACCGAGATAGACGATGGCCTTAAAGGGAGAATGGCGGCTGAGTGCTTCGATGATGAAATTGAGCATCGGTGCCAGCAGCAGGCAGAGCCGAATGCTGCGGTGTTCGATAGCATCCAGCAGTCGGGCGATCCGACCGCAGGAAGAAGATGGAGATTGTATCTGCATGGTATGCCTCCGGGCATTATATTTTGCTATATGGATTATATATCAATGGATTTTGAAATCAAGAAAAAAACAATAAATAATTTGAAAATTTGTGGATGTTGTTCAGCATAGTGCCTGTATTTTTGGTGCTTTCGCCGTTCTGGGTTGTGAATGATTGCCAAATGACAGGGGGGCGTGTATAATCTAAACGGATGCAGAACTGTATCCTTTTAGAAGAAAGATCACGATTTAAAATAAAAAGGAGCTGACCTATCATGTATGATCTGCTGATCAAGAACGGTACCATTGTCGATGGTACAGGTGCACCCCGCTTCAAGGGCGATGTCGCTGTAGAAAACGGCCTGATCGCCAAGATCGCCCCCGTTATTGCTGAGCCTGCCAAGCGCATCCTGGATGCCAAGGGCCTCATTGTTTCTCCCGGTTTTATCGATACCCATACCCATTCGGATATGTATATCTTCAATCCCAAGCTGACCGGCTATAACCATCTGGAAGACGGTGCTACCACCGAACTTTCCGGCCAGTGCGGCAGCTTTGCAGCCCCCTACTACGGCGATTACAATCCCACCTGCGGCGTTTCCCAGGAGGAGTTCGCCAAGCACTGCGACAGTTATACCTCCTTCTTTGCCTATGCCGACAGCATTCCCCACGGCCCCAACCAGGCTTATTTTGCAGGCCAGGGCCCCATCCGCGGCAAGGTCATGGGCTTTGGTGAAGGCACCCCCAACGAAGAGCAGCTGCAGCAGATGCGTGATCTGATGCAGGAAGCCATGGAGTGCGGCGCGCTGGGCTTCTCCACAGGTCTGGTCTACACCCCCTCTGTCTTTGCAGGCACAGAAGAGCTGATCGAGATTGCCAAGGTCGCCCAGAAGTACGGCGGCGTTTACACCACACATATCCGCGGTGAAGGCAACCAGCTGAAGGAATCCATCGAGGAAGCACTGGTCATCGGCCGTGCCAGCGGTATCCCCGTTAACATTTCTCATATCAAGGTCATCGGCCACCACAACGAAGGCAAGAGCCAGGAGATCATTGAATGGCTGGATGAAAATCGAAAGGCCGGCATGACCATCTGGGCCGACCAGTATCCCTTCACCGGCGGCTCCGCACCTCTGATTTCTCAGATCCCTCCCAAGTATCTGACCGAAGGCCCCAAGGTCAGTCTGCAGAAGCTGGTCGAGGATGCAGAACTGCGTCAGAAGGCTGAATGGTCGATCTTCAACGAATCGGAAGAGTTCGAGAGCAACATCTTCTCCGCAGGCTACGAAGGCTGCCTGATCGCCGGTGCTTACAAGACACAGGAGCATCTGGGCAAGACCATCGCACAGTTGGCCGAAGAATGGGGCAAGGCTCCCTTTGATACCGTTGTTGAGCTGCTGGCGCAGAATGAAGGCATCGTCCAGGGCATCTACTTCGCACAGAACGAGAGCGACCTGCTCAACTTCCTGGCACAGCCCTGGGTCATGGGTGGCTCCGACTGGGGCGATTATGCCGAAGTCGTTGATCCCGAGACCCATGCCGGCGGCCATCCCAGAGCGATGGCAACCCTGGTCCACCGTCTTGAGCTGGTTCGCGACCATGGCATCGAGAGCCTTGAGAGCGCTGTCCACCGTATCACAGGTCTGCCTGCCAAGGTTTACGACCTGCCTTCGATCGGTCTGCTGAAGGAAGGCATGGCTGCCGATATCACCGTCTTCGACTATGCGGGCCTCAAGTGCAACGCCGACTACGACTTCCCCTACCGCAAGAACGAAGGCATTAAGTATGTCATCGTCAATGGCGGCATCGCAGTTGAAAATGGCAATTTCACAGGTCTGAAGAACGGTAAGGTTCTGAGAAAAGGCAAGTAAGCTATAAACGCCATGACGATGACAACGGCACATCTGTGCCGCACCGCCCCTGCGGTGTCGATTTTGAACCGATTCATTCGGCCAAAATCTATTTGATTTCAAAGGGGCCCCCATCAAAACGAAGTTTTTATGGTGAACAGCGTCAATGGCGGCATCGCTGTCGAGAATGGTAATTTTACCGGTCTCAAGAATGGTAAAGTCCTCCGCAAGGGCAAATAAGTCTTTAGATTTGTTTCCTGCAAACCAAACCCTTCGTCCCCTCGGAGAGAGGAAGGGGGCATACGGGGGAAACGCTGTTTCCGCCCGTAGATCGCGTCGGCTGTGCCGATAAGCAGCTTCCGCAGAA
>JAFYOK010000175.1 GCA_017560175.1 Clostridia bacterium
ATAAGTCTTCTGAATAAACCTCTGTACCAACTGACCTGTCGTAGAACCTGAGGTATCGATGGCCACGACAAAAGAACGAATTTTTTGGATCTCCTTATACTCCAGTGGCTCGATCAGAGGAACTTTACCGTATAACTGCAGACCATAGGTATAAAAAATATAGTCGAACTCATCCGGATCGATCTGCATAACCTCGCTGCGAACGGCAAACTTACGCAGAAATGCGCCATAATCATACTTTTCGCGATTGACAGCCAGCAGATTCTGGGTCAGTGCATCGGTGCGCCTGTCTTTCTGCGCCCCACCCATCTGCAGCTCGACTTCCACTTCCCGCGCCAGATCGGCCCAGACGGTCTCCATCAGCGCCCGCTCTTCGCGTCGCTTCTGTTCGGCAGCTTCTGCATATACAGGATCTTCTTCTTCGCAAGCCGAATACTCCTGCGCAGCCTCGGAAGATCCTTCCGCCGAAGTTTCCTCTCCGGTCGCTTCTTGGTCTGCCTCGGCAGAAGGTGTGTCCTTATACCATTTTCCATGGTGATCGGCATAAAACAGCTCTGCCAGTCCTTTTTTCTGCAGATAAGAAGCCCCTTCTCCCAACAGCCAGCGATAGATCTTTTCGGCTGTCATGGGACCGACTTTTCCTTCAATTTCTGCAAGAACCGCCAGCTGGGCTTTTTGCCGTAAAGCAGCCGCCGAACGAAGATCCAGCTGCCCGATCATATGCTCTACGGCAATATCACAGGCCAGATTCCAAGCCTCGGCCACCATGCCATCGGCAAAATACATGTGCCGAAAAATACAGTGGAGAACCACATGCAGATGATCTCGAATAGAAGACGCCGGTTCCGACTTGTATCTGCGAAGAATATGGCGAGGCTGATAAAAGAGAAACTCACCGTCCGTGGCCAGTATAATATCTGAATCGGCCGCCAACTTCAGCTGCTGCAGCGCCGTTCGGAGATAGCGCAGATCGACAGACAGGGTATTGATGCTGAGCTGCAATACCTGCCGTGCAAGCTGTTCCAGCTTTTCTTCGGTCTTCTGTTTTTCCTTTTCCATCTGCTGCCCTCCTTTCCCTTGGTAATATGCTGTTATCCTTACTATACCCTTTCTCTCCGACAAAAACAAGGGGGATGACTTTCATCAAATCATCCCCCTTTCCCTCCGTTTTAAATACAAAAGAAAACACCCGACCGGATTTCTCCGATCGGGTGTTATTGAACAAGTTAAAGTTCAGTAAGTTTAACTTACTTAACCTCGCATGTAGCGCCGACTTCCTTCATCTTAGCGACGATGTCATCAGCTGTAGCCTTGTCAACGCCTTCCTTGATGTTCTTGGGAGCGCCGTCAACCAGGTCCTTAGCTTCCTTCAGACCCAGGCCTGTGATCTCGCGGATAACCTTGATGACCTTGATCTTCTCAGCGCCAACTTCCTTCAGAACGACTGTGAACTCTGTCTGCTCTTCAACAGCAGCAGCAACAGGGCCAGCAGCAACAGCAACGGGAGCAGCAGCGGATACGCCGAACTCTTCTTCCAGAGCCTTAACCAGCTCGGAGAGCTCCAGAACTGTCAGGGCCTTAACTTCTTCAATCAGCTTTGTTACGTTTTCGGTAGCCATGGTAATTTACCTCCAAATGATATTTAAGTGTTTGTTTTTTTAATTATTCAGCTGTAGCTTCAGCAGCAGCTTCTGCGGGTGCACCCTGCTTCTCGGCGATAGCGTTCAGTGCGCGTGCCAGAGCAGCGATGGGAGCGTTCAGGGTGCCCAGAACTGTAGCGATCAGATCGCCCTTGTTTGTCAGCTTGGACAGAGCCATGATTGTGTCGACATCGACAACCTTGCCTTCAACGAAGCCACCCTTGACAGCGAAAGAAGCCTTGGGGTTCTTCTGGATGAAGTCGCCGACCATGCGGCAGGGAGCGATGGGATCCTCGGCGCTAATGGCCAGAGCGGTTGTGCCGTTCAGGATGGGATCGAGCTCGTCGAAACCGATTTCCTTAGCGGCGAAACGTGTCAGTGTGTTCTTAACGACAGCATACTCGACGTTGTTGGCACGCATATCAGCACGCAGCTTTGTATCAGCTTCGACTGTGATGCCCTTGTAGTCAACAAAAACGCCGGCGGATGCATTCTTCATCTGTTCAGCCAGAGCAGCGACGATAGCCTGCTTCTCGGACAGTACCTTTGCGTTAGGCATACTGGTTTTCACCTCCGTGTAGATTTTGCAAAGAAAAAGTGCCTCTGCATCCAAAGACGCAGAGGCACGAAAATACACATAAGAATGTAAGTTGGTGCGATCCTCGGCAGGACGGCACAAACCGTTTACTTTCTCCTGCGGTCTTTGGATAACAAAGAGATTATATCAAAAGTCGAGGTGACTGTCAATATAATTTTTTGTATTTTTTAAAAAAGTTTTTGGCTTAAAAATTAAGCGTTTGTCAGCTTAGCGGGGTTGATCTTAACGCCGGGGCCCATTGTGGAAGCGACGACGCAGCTACGGATGTACTGACCCTTAGCAGCAGCGGGCTTAGCCTTGACGATAGCGCCCAGCAGAGCGTTGAAGTTCTCAACCAGCTTCTCCTGGCCGAAGGAAACCTTACCCAGGGGGCAGTGGATGATGTTTGTCTTGTCCAGACGGTACTCGATACGACCAGCCTTGGACTCGTTGATAGCCTTTGTAACGTCCATTGTGACGGTACCAGCCTTGGGGTTGGGCATCAGACCCTTGGGACCCAGGACGCGGCCCAGACGGCCGACAACACCCATCATGTCAGGTGTAGCGATGACGACTTCGTAATCGAAGAAGTTTTCGCTCTGGATCTTCTGGACCATGTCCATCTCGCCGACATAGTCAGCACCAGCAGCACGAGCCTCTTCAGCCTTGTCGCCCTTAGCGAAGACCAGAACGCGGACCTGCTTACCTGTGCCGTTGGGCAGAACGATGGAACCGCGGACCTGCTGGTCAGCGTGTCTGGAGTCAACGCCCAGCTTGACGTGGACTTCGACTGTTTCGTCAAACTTAGCCTTAGCGGTCTGCAGCATGACGTTGATAGCTTCCTCTGTATCGTGAAGCTTTGTGCGATCGAAAAGTTTAGCGCTTTCTACGTAGTTCTTACCTCTGCGCATGATTGTTTTTCCTCCTCATAGTGGTTTTTCGGAATAATCCTCCCACATAGCGGCTCTCTGTTTTATGCCGCGATAAAAATGTAATTATTTAAGTTGGGGGTGTCGGGGGGTAATAAATTACTCGCCGACGATGACGCCCATGGAGCGGGCTGTACCAGCGATCATGCTCATAGCTGCCTCGAGGCTAGCTGCGTTCAGATCACGCATCTTGAGCTCAGCGATCTTCTGAACATCTTCCTTCGAGATTGTAGCGACCTTTGTCTTGTTGGGAACGCCGGAACCGCTCTCGATGTTGCATGCCTTCTTGATCAGGACAGCTGCAGGGGGAGTCTTTGTAATAAATGTAAAGGACTTGTCAGCGTAAACTGTGATAACAACGGGAATGATCAGACCAACGTCGTTCTTTGTACGCTCGTTAAATTCCTTTGTGAATGCCATGATGTTGACACCGTGCTGACCCAGAGCAGGACCAACAGGGGGAGCAGGAGTTGCCTTACCTGCGGGGATCTGAAGCTTAATGAGACCTGTTACTTTCTGTGCCACTTTCGTTGCACCTCCTATAATAAATGTGGTAAATGTGGGCTGTTAACCCTCCCACTTTCCAAAACGGCGCTCTCTTACTTCTTGAGAGAAGCGACCTGATTGAAACTGAGTTCGACGGGTGTCTCTCTGCCGAACATGGAAACATTGACCATGACGGTACCCTTGGGAAGAGAGATCTCTGTAACCGTACCAATGCTGCCGTCAAAGGGTCCGTCGATGACCTTGACGCTGTCGCCGACTGCATAAGAGAGCTTGACTTCGATGGTCTCAACACCGAGTGCTGCAATCTCTTTCTCTGTCAGGGGAACAGGCTTGGATTCGGGGCCGACGAAGGATGTAACACCGCGTGTGTTGCGGATGATGTACCAGCTTTCGTCGTTCATATGCATTTTAACAAGTACGTAACCGGGGAAGAGCTTACGCTCGACTTCGCG
The DNA here is from genome assembly GCA_017560175.1 of Clostridia bacterium. Lineage (GTDB taxonomy): Bacteria > Bacillota > Clostridia > Oscillospirales > Butyricicoccaceae > RGIG1902. The sequence continues at coordinate 4,106 of JAFYOK010000175.1, forward strand.
TGTACCTGTGTCGCTGACCTCTGTAACAGTTTCCATGGGGATTCTGATATCAAAGATGAGCTCCTGAAGATTACGGTTTTTTACGGTCTTTTGGATCGTATCGGCTACTTTCTTTTCATAGCCGGAGTATGTGTGAACCACATACCATTTTGCACCTTCAGACATAACGTTTTCTCCCATTAGATAAGCTTGACCAGTGTGTCACGGACAAAACCGAAGCTGACGTCCAGGACATAAACCAGGATCATAACAGCGATGGCGAAACCGATAACAACCAGTGTGTTGTTGATGACGTGCTTACGGGAAGGCCAGACGATCTTCTTGCATTCGCTCTTGAAGTCTCTGTACCACTTGGAAACGGTCTGACCGGCGCGGGCGAAGAAACCGGGCTGTGCTTCAGCCTTCTTCTCGACCTTTTTCTGCTCAGACATGTTGCACCTCTTAATTTCTAATTGTGATCGACTTACTTAGTCTCTCTGTGTGCTGTGTGCTTCTTGCAGTGAGGGCAGTACTTGTTCATCTCGAGACGATCGGGATCGTTCTTCTTGTTCTTCATACTGTCGTAGTTTCTCTGCTTGCATTCTGTGCAGGCAAGTGTGATTTTAACTCGCATTGTTGCGGCACCTCCTTAATTTTTTGTTGCCTCCCTGAGAGGTCGGCCTGTTTTCAGACACAAAAAAAAGACCTTCACAGGTGGCTCTAATATATCATGGAACCGCCGAAAGGTCAAGGTGTCAAATTGCATAGCTTTTTTCTTGGAAACTAAGCCTTTTCTCTGCCATTTTCACAAGTTCTGTGGTATACTTTTGAACAGGAAACACACAGGCTTTCCACATACCGTCTCAGTGAGACAGAAGGGATATTCAGTATAATGCAGCTTTGCCAAAATGTCAATAAAAATTTATGCCGCACCCTTCTTCCCCTTCGTGCGGAAACCGGCAACAAAGGTACCTTCGGCACCCTGCTGGCCCTCTGCGGCTCCCGTGATATGCCGGGTGCCGCCCTCCTTTCGGGGCAGGCTGCACTGCGCTGCGGCGTGGGTCTGCTGGCTCTGGCCGCTCCCGAAAGTGTCCTCCGTCCGGCAGCAATGGCCATGCCCGAAGCCGTCCATCTGCCTATGGAGACCGACCGTGACGGCCTGATGACCACCGAATGGTTTTCTAAACATGTCGTAGGTTATTCCCGTGCCAATGCAGTTCTGTTCGGCTGCGGCCTGGGACGCGGCAGCGCCGCCAATACTCTTTGTACGCGCCTGTTGCGGCAGGACACCCGTCCGTTGGTCATCGATGCCGACGGCCTCTTTGCCCTCAGCCAGACCATGCTTCACGGCACATTTGACCGTCCGGTCATTCTGACGCCTCATATAGGTGAAATGGCCCGGCTGACCGGCCTGGATATTTCTTATATAAAAGAACACCGTGCACAGTGCGCATGCGACCTTGCACAGGCTCGCAGATGTGTTGTCGTCCTCAAGGACTATGTTACTGTTATTGCCGCACCCGATGGCCGCAGCTGGCTTCTGGACCGCCCCAACAGCGGTATGGCCAAGGGCGGCAGCGGCGATGTCCTTGCCGGATGTATCGCTGCCCTGCTGGCCCAGGGATTGCCTGCCGCCGACGCCGCCATTCTGGGCGTATATCTCCACAGCCGGGCAGGAGAACTGGCCGCCAACCGTTACGGCACCCATGCCATGCTCCCTCGGGATGTTATCGAACACCTCCCTGCCGCCTGGCTGGAGCTGGAACAATAGCAGCTGTGCTGCTGCGATATATGGCCGTCGGCCATGTGATATTTGCTTCGCAAGTGATATTGCGCTGCGCGCAGTGATATTCGTCCTTCAGACGAGTTGTGGTGTCTGCGACGCATTAAATAAATTTATATTTATGTAGAAATAAAGGAGAGAACCGCTTATGAAGATCAAAGATCTCGAAACCCCTGCACTGGTCGTGCAGCAGGACAAGCTGGAGCGCAACCTCAGCCGCATGATGATGCTGCTGGCCGGAAAGAAGCCCAAGCTGCGCCCCCATTATAAGACCCACAAGAGCCCCCACATCGCCGCCATGCAGATCGCTGCCGGTGCCAAGGGCATTACCTGTTCCAAACTCTCGGAAGCCGAGGATCTGGCCGATCACGGTATCCATGATATCCTCATCGCCAATCAGGTGGTTCAGCCGCAGAAAATCGCCAAGCTGGCCTACCTGGCCGGCAAGTGCCATCTGACCGTCTGTGTTGACGATTACGAAAATGCCCGTGCCCTCTCCCATGCCGCTGTTCTGGCAGACTCTACCATCCATTGCTATATCGAGCTGGAACTGGGCATGCATCGCTGCGGCCTCGATGATTTTGAAGAATTCTACCGCCTGGCTCAGACCATCGATGGTCTGCCCGGCCTGAGCTATGACGGCATCCAGGCTTATGCAGGCAACCTTTCCCATGAATACGACAAGAACCTGCGTGAAGTCACCGTTGCCGAAAACGAGCAGCGCCTGCGCGAGCTCATCCACTATCTTGAAGCGCGCGGTGTTCGCAGCCGCGAGGTCAGCGGCGGTTCCACAGGTACAGCCTACCTCAAGGCCAACAGCCGCATCTATACCGAGCTGCAGGCCGGTTCCTTCATGCTGATGGACTGCGCCTACGACCGTATGCACGTCGGCTTCGACAATGCCCTCTATGCTGTCTGCACCGTCATCTCGGCAGGTCCCGGCCGCTTCGTCATTGATGCCGGTGTCAAGAGCCTGTCCCCCGACCAGGATCTGCCCCGTGTCATCGGGTTTGAGGCCGATGCCGTTTCCCTCAGCGAGGAGCATACTTCCTTCTACGGCAAGCATGATTTCCATGTCGGCGACACTGTTCTGGTCATTCCCGGCCACTGCTGCGCCACCGTCAACCTCTACGATCACCTGTATTTCGTCCGCGGCGGTGAACTGACTCCCGAGAGCGAGATCCTTCAGAAGCGCGCCGTTGTCAGCCGCGGCAAGGCACAGTAATCTTCATGCCTAAATCTATAAAAGCTATTGCCCTCCTCCTGCTTGTTCTGCTGCTGACCGGCTGTGCTCCCACCGAAGAAAGCCTGACCTTTTTTGCCATGGACACCGTCATGTCGGTCACGCTGTATGATGCTCCGGAAGGTATGACAGCCGAACTGCAGAAGAAGGTCATGGAACTGGAAAAACGGCTGTCGGTCACCGATCCGGAAAGCGAGATCTATCAGCTTAACCGAAATGGCAGCGCCGATCTTTCTGCTGTGACTTCCGAAGTGCTGGCCGAAACGCTGACTCGCTGTGCTGCCACCGATGGTGCATTGGACATCACCATTTATCCGGCCATGCAGGCCTGGGGTTTTACAACAGATGCATACCGTATACCTACCGATGAGGAACTTGCAGCACTGGTCGAACAGATCGACTATACACAGATCAAGCTGACCGATTCTGTCGCTTCCATTCCCGAAGACAGGATGGTTGACCTGGGTGCCGTAGCCAAAGGCTATACCGCCCATGTGCTGACCGAAATGCTGCAGGAAGCCGGAGTGGATTCCGCTCTGCTCGACCTTGGCGGCAACATCCAGGCCATCGGCGAGAATCCCAAAGGTCGTCCCTGGGGTGTTGCTGTGCAGTCCCCCGATGGTGAAGGCTATCTGGGCATTCTGTCGGTCACGGACAAAGCCGTGGTCACATCGGGTGGATACGAACGTAATTTTGAGCAGGGCGGCATCACCTACCATCATATCCTCGACCCCGAAACGGCCAGACCTGCCGACAGCGGCCTCGTTTCGGTCACTATTGTCGGCAACTCCGGCATGGACTGTGATGCCTTCTCCACCGCTCTCTATGTCATGGGTTCGGATAAAGCCATCGAATTCTGGCGCAGCCGCAATGACTTTGAATGCATCCTGCTGACCGATGCCGGAACTCTGTTGATCACCGAAGGCCTGAAGGATTGCTTCACCTCCGATCACTCGATGACTATCGTGGAAAGGGGCTAAATCATGCAAGTTCGACGTCTGACCCGTGATGCCCTGCTGACCGCCATCGCGCTGACCATCTTTATGATCGAAGCCCAGATCCCTGCTCCCATTCCCATTCCGGGTATCAAGCTGGGATTGGCCAATATCATTACCCTCTATGCTCTCTTTATGCTTGGCCCCTGGGATGCCCTGGGTATCCTGCTGGCGCGCATCGTCCTGGGCAGCCTCTTTGCAGGCAACATGATGATCCTGCTCTACAGCCTTGCCGGCGGTCTGCTCTGCTGGCTGCTGTGCTGTGTCCTTCGACGTATGATGACCGACAGGCAGATCTGGCTCTGCTCGATCTTCGGTGCCATCGCCCACAATCTGGGACAGATGGCTGTCGCCATTGCCGTCACCCGCACGCTCGGCCTGCTGGCCTATCTGCCTGCCCTGATGATTTCCGGTAGGTTGGCCGGTGCCTTCACCGGCTGGTCGGCCCAGTTTCTGATCGGCAGAATGAAACTGATGTAAT
>JAFYOK010000176.1 GCA_017560175.1 Clostridia bacterium
ATCAGCATCACCTACTTCTATAAGAAGGATATCCTGCACACCATCGACAGATTGAAGGCTGTTGCGTAGGGAACAGCGGCAAGATTATGTAGGGGCCGATGCCCACATCGGCCCGCAAAGGCTCCTTTTGAAAGGAGCTGTCGCCTGTCAAGGCGACTGAGGATTGGCCGACTACGCTGACAGTTGTTGCTGTGCATCCGTTTGCCTTGTATCCCAATCACCCGTCACCCTGGCGGGTGCCACCCTCTTTCAAAAGAGGGCTTATGGTCGCAGTGCCATTTCGAAAAGAATCCTTATCATCCAAACCATCCGGCGCAAAAATTATTTTTTGCGTCGGATTTTTTTCTGTCTTTTTTCCTGTATTGCTGTATAATAGAAAATAGAAAGAAATGCACACCCGGCCCATCGGGCCAAAGAATGATACAGGAGGACTATTCCCATGATGAACACAAAAGAGTTCGCAAAGACCCTTGGCGTTGCCCTGATCCACAGCGAGACCGATGCCAATATCGATCTGGCTCCTTATGCCGATCTGGCCCCCGAGAATGTTGCCTTTGTCGAGCGTTTCCACAAGTCGATCCCCTTTTATCGTCCTACCCCTCTGGTCAGCCTGGAGAATCTGAGTAAGCAGCTGGGCGTCGGCGGTATTTACGTCAAGAACGAGTCCAAGCGCTTTGAGGAGTTCGGCCTCAATGCCTTCAAGGGCATGGGCGGCATCTTTGCTGTCGGCCAGGTCATCTGCCGCCAGCTGGGCCTCGACCCCGAGACCACAACCTACGAGATGCTCAATACCCCCGAGATTCGCGAGAAGACCAAGGACATGGTCTTTATCACCACCACCGACGGCAACCATGGCCGCGGCGTTGCATGGGCTGCCCACCAGTACGGCTGCAAGTCCTATGTCTATATGCCCAAGGGTTCTGCACAGAGCCGTGTTGAGGCCATCAAGCGCGTCGGCGCCGAGGACTGCATCGTCACAGAAATGAACTACGATGATACCGTCAAGCTGACCGCCAAGCTGGCGGCCGAGAATGGCTGGCATCTGGTTCAGGATACCGCATGGGAAGGCTATGAAGAGATCCCCCAGCTGATCGTCCAGGGCTATACCACACTGGGCCACGAGGCTGTCGAGCAGATGGAAGCCATCGGCGCAGGCGAGCCCACCCACGTCTTCCTGCAGGCAGGCGTCGGCTCTCTGGCAGGCTCTCTCATCGGCTACTATGCACACCTGCTGAAGAATCGTCCCCGTTTCATCATCGTCGAGCCCACCATGGTCGCCTGCTTCTACAATTCCGCAAAGATCGCTGACGGCGCACCCCACGGCGTAGAAAGCGCCGAGAACACCATCATGGCCGGCCTCAACTGCGGCGAGCCCTCCATCGGTGTATGGCCCGTCATCCGTGACCTGGCCACCGATTACATCGCCTGCGATGACGATCTGACCGAAGATGGCATGCGTCTGTATGCCAACCCCACAGCCGGTGACGAAGCCATCGTTTCGGGTGAGTCGGCTGCTGTCGGCCTGGGTCTGGTCAACCGCATCATGTCCAAGCCCGAACTGGAAGACATCCGCAAGGCCATGGGCTTTGACGAGCATAGCCGCATCCTGCTGATCTCCACCGAAGGCGCAACCGACCCTGTCGGCTACGAGCGCGTTGTTGGCGTTAAGGCATAACTACATTTCGATTTTTATTCCGTCGAGGGCCTGCACAGGGCCCTCGATGCTTTTAGCAGAAGTATAAGAGGACGGACATACGGCTATCTTATCTTCTATAGAGACCCTGCGTGAAAGGAGAACACCCTATGAAGACCATCTATTTCGGCGGCCCCATCTACACCATGGAGCCGGGGAGCGAGTCGCCTTACGCCGTACTGACCGAGGACAGCAGAATATCTGCACTGCTGACCGAAGAAGAGGCGGCACAGGTGACCGATGCCCATCGTGTCGACCTCCGGGGCCGTACACTGCTGCCCGGATTCATCGATGCCCACAGCCACTTTTCGGGCGTGGCAGCCGAACTGCTGCAGATCGATGTGGACGGCTGTACATCTGCAGAGGAGATCGGCAGACGTGTGCAGCATTGGATCGAAGAGAATCACCCGGCTGCCGATGCCTTTCTGACGGCGGCAGGATATGACCATAATGACCTGCCCGAGTGCCGCCACGTTACCCGTTGGGAACTGGATGTTTACTGCCCCGATCATCCGCTGCTGGTCAAGCACAAGTCGGGCCACATGGGTGTATTCAACTCGGCAGCGCTGGCGTGGTTGGGCATTGATGAAGATACGCCCTGTCCTCCCGGCGGTGCCATGGGTCGGGATGCCGATGGCCGACTGAACGGATATATGGAAGAAGCGGCGCTGTCGGTGCAGGTGCGCCGTATGCCCACCATCGACCTTGCCGCCTATATGCAGAGCATGAAAAAGGCTCAGCAGGTCTATTTCTCCTATGGCATCACCACTGCCCAGGAGGGTGCCATCCGCAACATTCTGCCCCAGTTGTATGCACAGGGGGTGGAAGAGAAGATGTTCGATATTGAACTGATCGGCTATGCCGACCTGAATACC
>JAFYOK010000177.1 GCA_017560175.1 Clostridia bacterium
CGACTCGGTCATCGGCACCGAGCCTTTCGAGTTGCCTGCATTTCTGCTGACATGGCTGGAAAATATGGGCGGCAGAGAGGCTTTGCGCAGCAGTCTGCTGCTGTGCGGCGCAGCCGTACTGATCTGCACCGTTGTGGAAGGCCTTTGCAATCTGGCTTCCCGACTGCTCATCTCCCATACTACGGAAAGCTACATCAAGCGCCTGCGTGATGCTATCTTCCGTCATGTACAGCATCTGCCTTTCAGCTGGCATACCCACAACCGCACCGGTGATATCATCCAGCGCTGCACATCCGATATGGATGTCATCCGCAACTTTGTTTCCAATCAGCTGCTGGAGGCCATCCGCATCATCATTCTGGTGGTCACAGCCGTCTGGCTGATGGCCCGTATGAATATTCCTCTTACCCTTGTAGCCATTGCATTTTTCCCCATCATTGCCTGCTATTCGGGTATTTTCTTCTCCCGTCTGTCTAAGCAGTTCCGCATTGCCGATGAGAGTGAAGGCGATTTGATGGTTGCCGTACAGGAGAATCTGACCGGCGTTCGCGTCGTCCGTGCCTTCGGCCGTGAAAAGCAGGAACTGGATCGCTTTGATAAGTTCAATCAGATCCACTATGACAAGTGGGTCGATATGGGTTATACCCTGGGTGCCTACTGGGGCATGGGTGATCTGGTCACCGGCGTACAGGTTCTGACCGTTATCGCTGTCGGCGCTGTCCTGGCCTATAAGGGTCAGCTGACATTGGGCGAGTTCCTTGTTTTCGTTTCCTACAACCGCACCCTGTCCTTCCCCCTGCGCCGTCTGGGACGCATCCTTTCCGACCTGAGTAAGATGAAGGTATCGGCCGAACGTCTTGCCGAGATCCTCGACGCAGAGGTCGAGCAGGATGCCGAAAGCGATGTAGCAGCCGATCTTCACGGTGATATTGCCTTTGAACACGTATCTTTCGGCTATGACGGCGTCGATGTACTGAAGGATGTATCTTTCACCATTCCCACCGGTACCACCTTTGGTATTCTGGGCAGTACAGGTTCGGGAAAGAGTACTCTGGGCTATCTCCTCGACCGCCTGTATGATATCGAGCCGGGCAAGGGCCGCATCACCATCGGCGGTCGCGATATCCGCACCATTCGCCGCGAGCATCTGCGCCACAATGTCGGTATCGTCCTGCAGGAGCCCTTCCTTTTCTCCAAGACCATTGCCGAGAATATTGCCATTGCCCGTCCCGAAAGCAGCATGGAGCAGATCCGTCATGCCGCAGCGGTAGCTGATGTGGACGACAGCATCATGGAGTTCAAGGATCAGTATAATACCCTTGTAGGCGAACGCGGTGTCACCCTTTCGGGCGGACAGAAGCAGCGCGTGGCCATTGCCCGTACCCTGATGTGCGGCAGCCCCATCATGCTTTTTGACGACTCTCTTTCGGCGGTCGACCTGACCACCGATGCACGCATCCGTGCGGCGCTGAGAGAAGATACCGGCGGCGCCACCGTCATTCTGATCTCCCACCGCATCAATACTCTGATGGATGCCGACAAGATCCTCGTTCTGGAGGATGGTAAGGTGGCACAGATCGGCACCCATGAGGAGCTGATTGCCACAGACGGTATCTACAAACGCACCTACGACCTGCAGAGTGCCGCAGCGGCCGGAAAGGAGGTCATCGCATGAGCGAGAACATCAACTATGCAAAAGGCTTCCGACCCAAAACCTGGGCCAAGCTGCTTCCCTTTGTAAAGCCCTATTTCCGCAACCTGGCCATCATCATGAGCCTGATGGTCTTTACCGCCATCATCGATGTTATCCTGCCTCTCTTCCAAAGCTATGCGGTAGACAACTTCATCGTTGCCGATACCATCGATGGGCTCAAACCCTTTGTTCTGGCCTATCTTTCGGCCATCGGTCTTTCGGCTGTATCGGTCATCATTTTCTCCCGTCAGTCCATGGTGGTCGAGATGGGATTGGGCCGTGACATGAAGCGCGCCTGCTTTGTCCATCTGCAAAAGCTTTCTCTTTCCTATTACAATACCACACCGGTCGGTTATATCCTGGCCCGTGTCATGAGTGATACCAACCGCATCGCCGCCCTCATCGCCTGGGGCCTGGAAGATGTCTTCTGGTCGATCGCCTATGTACTGGTGGCTTTCGGTTCCATGTTCATGGTCAATGCCCGTCTGGCTTTCATTGTCCTGGCCATCGTACCGCCCATCGCACTGATCACCTTCTTTTTCCAGAGTCGTATTCTGGAAGCCAACCGCGAGATTCGTTCGGTCAACTCCAAGCTGACCGGTGCTTATAATGAAGGTATCACAGGTGCCAAGACTTCCAAGACACTGGTCATTGAAGATCGAATTTCCAATGAGTTTGAAGATCTGACCCAAGAGATGTATCGCGCCAACTACTATTCGGCCAAGCTCAATGCCATTTTCCTGCCTCTGATCACAGGACTCAGCTCCATTGCCATTGCCCTCGTTCTTATGCGCGGCGGTTATATGGTCATGGAAGAGGTCATTGCCTTTGGTACCCTTTCTCTGTTCATCAGTTATTCGCTGGCGCTGCTGGAGCCCATCCGCGCCACAGCCCGCGTCTTTTCCGAGATCATCTCGGCCCAGGTCAATATCGAGCGCGTCAGCGCCCTGCTGGAGCATCCCTGCCTTATCGAAGATTCCCCCGAAGTCATTGAAAAGTATGGCGATGCTTTCCATCCCAAGAAGGAAAACTGGGAACCCATCCATGGACATATCCAATTTGAGCATGTATGGTTCAAATACCCCGACGGCGGCGATTATATCCTCGAAGACTTTTCGCTGGATATCCCCGCAGGCACCAATGTTGCCATTGTTGGTGAGACAGGCGCAGGCAAGAGTACGCTGGTCAATCTGGCCTGCCGATTCTTCGAGCCGACCCGTGGCCGTATTCTGATCGATGGTGTCGACTATCGGGAGCGCAGCCAGCAGTGGCTCCATTCCAACCTTGGTTATGTTCTGCAAAGCCCCCACCTGTTCTCGGGAACAGTGGCTGAAAATATCCGATACAGCAAGCCGGAAGCTACCGATGAAGAGATGATCCGTGCCGCCCATCTGGTTTCGGCCGATGTTGTAGCCGATAAGCTGGAGCAGGGCTATGCCACCGATGTCGGCGAAGGCGGCGACCGCCTGTCCACCGGCGAAAAACAGCTGATCTCCTTTGCCCGTGCCATTCTGGCCGATCCCCCCATTTTTGTTCTGGATGAAGCGACATCTTCCATCGATACCGAAACCGAGCTGCTCATTCAGAATGCCATCCGGCATATCCTCAAAGGCCGCACCTCTTTCCTGATCGCCCACCGTCTGTCCACCGTCCGTCATGCCGACGTGATCCTGGTCGTTGAAGACGGCAAGATCATCGAGCAGGGCAGCCACGACGATCTCATTGCAAAGAACGGCAAGTATGCCGAACTCTACAAGGCAATGGAGATCCGCGAAAAATCCAGATCCTCCGGAGGAATCACACTTGAACCCTGATCATACCTATAAGCACGGCTATAAATGGGCCTTTGCCTATGCAGCTATGTTTGCTGTGCTGGCCCCCTTCTTTTCCAGCGTGGACGAGATCTTTGATGGCTTTGTAAAAATTCTGCTGGCCGACAATATGCTGATCACCGACTATTTCTCGCTGGCCGGTTTCGGTGCGGCGCTGCTCAATGTATCGGCCGTTACTGCCATCACCCTTGTTCTTATGTATAAGTGCCGTATTCCCCTCAACGGCACAGGTATCCTGACCGTCGGCCTGATGTCGGGCTTCTCCTTCTTCGGAAAGAGTGTCTTTAACATGTGGTTCATCCTGTTGGGTACATGGATCTATTCCAAATGGAGCCGTCAGCGCTTTTCGCAGTTTCTGCTCATCAGCCTTTTTTCCACATCGCTGTCGCCGCTGATTTCCCATCTGTTCTTCTATCAGAAGCAGTTTGCCATCAATAACATGCTGCTCTCACTGTTCTGCGGTATCATTATCGGCTTTGTCATGCCCATGATGGGCCCCTATGCAGCTTACCTGCTCAATGAGATGACCCTTTATACCAGCGGTTTCTCGGTGGGTCTGCTCTGTCTGGTGCTGGTTCCCATTCTCAAGTCCTACGGTTATCAGTTCAACCCGGTCACCGTCTGGACTTCGGGCAACAATGTTCCCATCGGTCTGATGCTGGCTGCCTTCTGTTTCTTCCTTATATATATGGGGTGGCGGAGCGAAGGCATGCAGGCGGTACGCAACTACTTCCATCTGCTCAAGCGTCCCGGCGTATCGTCCCAGGATTTTACCGATCTGGACGGCATGGGAGCCGTACTGATCAATATGGGCATCAATGGTCTGATCGCCACGCTCTATATTATCGGCATTAAGGGTCACCTCAACGGCCCCACCATCGGCGGTATTCTGACCATCATGGGCTTCTCGGCCAAGGGTAAGCATGCAGCCAATATCGTTCCCATCATTGTCGGTGTCGCTCTGGGCGGCATCACCAAGCAGTGGTCACCCAACAGCCCTCCGGCCCAGCTTGCCGCGCTGTTCGGCACAACCCTGGCCCCCATCAGCGGTGCCTTCGGCCCCATCGCCGGTATCATCGCCGGATTTATCCATTCGTCGGTCGTACAGCACGCCGGTATGGGTTATTCGGGCATCAATCTTTACAACAACGGTTTTGCGGGCGGCATCGTTTCCATCGTTGTCTATCCCGTATTTGTACGTATCTTCCGCTTTAATCGCTATGCCGAGCCTTCGCCCGGTTCGCCGGCCGCTGTCCGTCAGCAGTTGGAGGCCATCAAGGCACAGGAGGCCCTCAATGCCCAGATCTTCCGTCATGCCCATGATGTGGAAGTCGAGCTGGAGCATGAACTGGAAGAAATCGAACATCATCATCACCACGAACATAAAGGAGAATAAACCATGCGCAGACCTGAAAGAGCGGTTACCAATCCCCAGGTGATCGGCGAGATCCTCCGCCGTGCCAAAGTTATGCATGTCGGCCTTGTCGACCAGGGCGACCCTTATGTTGTACCTGTCAATTTTGGCTATACATACGAAAATGATCGTCTGACCCTTTACTTCCATTCGGCTGTTTCCGGCCGTAAGATGGACATCATCAAGGAAAATCCCACAGCTTTCTGCACCATCACCGTGGCCGACGGCGTGAAAGATGGCGGCGACAATGCCTGTGCCTACAGCTATTATTATGCTTCTATCATGGGTCAGGGCCGCGCCATGCGTCTGACCGGTGCCGAAGAGAAGAAGGCTGCCCTCGATCTGCTGATGGAGCATCAGACCGGCCGCAAGGGCTTCAGCTATGGTGATTCTTCTCTCAGCCGTCTGTCGGTCATCCGCATCGAGCTGGAAAACTTCACCGTCAAGATGAATGCAGCAGAATAAAACTGCATAACATACAAAAAAGCCACCCTTTCGAGGGTGGCTTTGCTTGTGTAAATGAATTATTCCATGCCGAGGATGGCGATACCGACAAAGGCAACCATCAGAACGGCATACTGTGCCTTGGAGAGCTTTTCCTTGAGGAAGAGGCGGCTCCAGAGGGTGGATACAACGCAGTAGGAAGAGATCATGGGTGCGGCGACGATGGCGTTGGCACCCAGCGCATAAACATAGGCAAACTGGCCGGCGGTCTCGCACAGAGCGGCGATGACCTTGGGACGCTCGCGGAAGAGCTCGAACTTTGCCTTCTTGATGCAGACGATGTAGATGAAGGCAAAGACAGCCATCATCAGGAAGGTCAGCTCATAAGCGATGTTGGCCTGCTCTTCGGCAATGACGGTATCCAGCAGCAGCGCATCGGCATAGGTGCCCAGACCGTCCAGCAGACAGTAGAGCAGGGGAAAGACAAAGGCGATAACGCCCTTCTGATACTTGCGATCGACAACGACACCTTCCTGCAGACGCAGAGCATCGTCCTTCTGCTTTTCCAGAACAGCCAGACCGAAGACGGCAGCGGTGACCAGAACGACAGCAAAGAGCTGCAGGCCCGACATGGTCTCGCCCAGCAGCAGGTAGCAGAGCAGGGCAGCAACGGCGCCCGAGCAGTTGCAGATGGGGGAAGAGATGGAAAGCTCGATGTAGCGCAGGCCTGCATAGCCCAGGATCATCGAGAAGATATAGAGCAGGGAAGCGGGCAGATAACGGACGATGTCCATCATCTCAAAGGGAGTGCCTGTGGCCATCATATAGAAGGCATGCAGACCCATAACAGTACCGACCGCCATGACCATCTTCCAATGGCTGTAGGGATCATCGGGGCGGGAACCGATCTTGGAGAAAATATCGGAACCACTCCAGAACAGGATGGCGATCAGTGCGAACATAAACCAGGACATAGTGTGTTTGTTTTCCTCTTTCTTTCTGACTTGGTATAGCGGATAGGTACGGCTAACCAGAGGGCATTATAGCATAGTCCCGTCTTTCGGTGCAAGAGATTTTCAAACAAAAAGGCAAAAATGAACAGAAGAAAAGCCGCCCGGTGAAGGGCGGCTTTGAAAGTCTTAAAACTGATCGTACTGCTTGATTTCCACCGACTGCTTACCAAAGTCGATGAAGATCTGAAAGGCGTAATTTTCCTCAGTGGTATCCCATACTTCAACAAAAGACGGGGTGACTTCGATGAGGATCTCGGTATCTTCATGGGAGTACTTGTTGTAGCTGCCCCACATGAACTTCTTATAGCCTTCCTCGAAACGGCGGTCGGGCTGTTCGACAACCAGACCGACATTTTTGGCGGTACCTTCCACCTGAACGCCGCTCCAGCAAAGAGCGACATTGGGGTTCCGGTAAAGCTGCTGGGTCTTGCGGAAGTTCTTATCGGTCTTGAACCAGATCTTGCCGTCATAGAACAGGCAGCTGACATTACGGACCATAACATGCTGGTCGACAGCGGTGGCCAAGGCCATGATCTTCCAGTCGCCCAGCTTGTTGAACATCAGCTCAACAGCCTGCTGGAAGGTCAGTTCGCGAATCTTGCTGAACTCCATGATGAATCCTCCTTATTTGGGGAAGAGGGCGTTCTTGACCTCACGGGGCAGCTTGACGCAATAATAGGGGTTGAGGCCGCCGATATTGGCATAGACCTTACCATTTTCGATGATGTTGAAGTAATACATGGTACCCTTCTCTGTATCGTTACGGGCGATGGTCAGAGGAGAGAGACCGTCCAGCTTACGCTGGTACTCTTCTTCGGTGTAGTAAACACGAGCGGTGTACTTGCCCTGCCAGGAAGCCGATTCGTTCCAGGACAGCAGAGTACCCTTGGTCATGTCGCCGAAAGCACTTTCCATAATGGCCTTGGCTTCGTCACCAAAGACGGTATGAGAAACCAGATCCTTGCTGTCATCAATAAAGCTGAGCAGACGGTGACCGTCGGTCTTGAGGATGATGCAGTAAACATCAGTATTGATATCATAATCTTCGGGGGCAGTGGCGAATGTCTTGTTATAGAAGACGAAGCAGAGAGAGACTGCAACAATCAGCAGCAGAACGAGCTGGCAGAACTTGTTAAACTTCTTACGACGGGGGGGAAACTCTTCGCCGACAGGGGGAATGCTGAGCGCATAATAAGCGCTGACGATAAAGACGGCGATCAGGATAACAACGTGCATGGGAACACTCCTTCAATAATCAAAACTTAACTGTTTTATAATATCACAGATTCTGCAAAACCGAAAGACAGACTTTGATTTTTGTTCATATATACAAAAAATGATTTTCTCCTTTGTAAGAAATGCCATGCTTATTCTGTATATAGAATATGATAGAATAAAACCAGAAAAGGAGATATGGAAACTATGGAAGATATACGCTTTGCAATTCTGATCGATTCGGAAAATATTTCCGCAAAATACATTAAATATATCCTCGGTGAGGTCACCAAGTATGGCGTCATCACCTACAAGCGCATCTATGGTGACTGGACCACATCCCAGGCCGGTAAGTGGAAGAATGCCCTTTTGGAATATTCTCTCATGCCCGTGCAGCAGTTCCGTAACACCGTGGGTAAAAACAGTTCCGACTCGGCACTGATCATCGATGCCATGGATATTCTCTACGGCGGAGATGTCGACGGTTTCTGCATTGTTTCCAGCGATAGTGACTTTACCCGCCTGGCCTCCCGTCTGCGAGAATCGGGTAAGCAGGTCATCGGTATGGGTGAGAAGAAAACACCCCGTTCCTTCCGTGCAGCCTGCACCGTCTTTACCTGCCTCGAACTGCTGGTGGAGCAGGAGGATGAAGGCGGCAACGGTACCACCGTTGAGATTATTGGCTGTGAATGTGATCCTGTCGAAACGCAGGAAACGGTCAGCCGTGCCACCATTGAAAATGATATTGCAGCCATCATTGCCGAAAATACCGACCATTCCCGTCTGACCGGCCTGGCCGAGATCGGCAACCGTTTGCTCAAGAAGTATTCCGATTTCGACGTCCGCACTTACGGCTACAGCACCCTGTCCAAGTTTGTGGCCGAAATGGATCGCTTTGAACTGATCGACGACAAGGGCGGCCCTGTGGTCAAGCTGCGCAATACCGATGACCGCAAGGCCGACATCGAGAGTCACATCCGCAAAACAGTGGCTGCTGCCGGAAAGAACGGCATCGAGCTGGGTTTGCTGGGTCAGGGCATCTACCGTACCTTTAATGGCTTCAAGCCCAAGGACTTTGGATATAATACCCTTGCCAACTTCATACGCAGTGTGGATGGCATCGAGATCATCCGCGGTAAGGACAACAGCCAGACCGTTAAGAGCAAAAATAAGTAAAAGACAGCACCCCATCCGCGATAAATCGGATGGGGTGCTTTTACATTACTGCATATTCGAAAACTTCTGTCGGGTCTGATGGATCTGATCCTGAGGTGCTTGGGCAGGGGGATACCAGCCCTTTCTGGCCATGTGGTCATAGACGGTCTGCTGCATCATCAGCACTTCCCGCAGGCCATCGTTCATAGCCGTGCGGACATTGGGTGTGGCCGATTCGATGGTACCGTGCATATAGAGGTCGGCCATCCCCTTGGTCTCCATCAGGATGGTTTCGCAGATCATGCGTTCCTGCTGATCCTGCATCTGCATATTGTTCTGATCGTTCATGTCGTTTCCTCCCGTTACAGCAGCTGGAACAGCTTGTCAAAAAGGGTCTGATGTCTCTGCGCCATGTCGGACACCATATTTTTAAGGGTGGGATCCTGCAGACAGTCGGCATTCCGGGTGCAGCAGGTTTTCATGTGCTTTTCATGGTTGAGTGCGTCTTCGATATAAAGAAGCTCCTTGGGACTCATGAGATCACCTCCGTAAGATTTCGCAGATAGTATGGACAGAAGGAGCAGCGATTATGTGGCGGCAGAGATAATTCGATTGCGAAAACTGCCGTTTTGATATATACTAAGTGGGAAAGAATGAAAAACGGAGGTGAAACGATGACACAGGAAAAGATCGACCGTATCAACGAACTGGCCCGTCTGGCCAAGGAGCGCGAACTGACCGAGGAAGAAACAGCCGAGCGCAATGCGCTGCGCCGCGAATATATTGATTCGGTCAAGGCCAGCCTTGTCGGCCAGCTGGACAATACCTATATCGTCGATGAGAAGGGCAACAAGACCCCTCTGAACAAAAAGAAGAACAAGAATAAGTTTCTGTCTTAAATAAAGAAAAGCCCCTCGAAATGAGGGGCTTTGGCCTATCACAGGATCAGATAAAGAACTTGCTTTCCTGTCTTGCAGCCAGGCGCTCGTTGAAGCCGACGCAGAACTCGTCGTAAGCGGGATTCTGTATAGCCTTGGCCTTCATGGGGCAGACCGGAATGCAGCGGAAGCAGGAGATGCACTTGTCGTTGTCGATGGTCTGGTTGTCTTCACCGATGGCACCGGCAGGGCAGGCCTTGCGGCAGGCGCCGCAGTTTACGCAGCTATCCATGGTCGAGGGGCGGAACTTGCCGCCGTTGCCGCCATCCTTATAGGGGCGGTTGCCGGGGATGACTTCGGTCTTGTCGACAATGCCGTTCTTCAGGCTCTCGAGGACCTTGCGGCCAAAGGCTTCATCTTCTGCCAGATCTTCGGCAGTGGGACGGCCGACGGCGATGGTGCCAAAAGTATGCTGGGCGACCATAGCGGCAGCGCCAACGGGAACAAAGCCGTTATCCTTGGCCATGTCGCAGAGCTCGACCAGAGCATCGTCGAAGTCGCGGTTGCCGTAAGCGGTGGTGACGATGCAGGGTGTACCTTCGCCCTTAAAGGCGGCCAGACGAGGCATGGCGATCTTGGGAATACGTCCGCCATAGCAGGGTGCACCGAAGATGACCAGTTCATCGGGGCCGAAGGTCTTGGGCTGAACGGCATCGGCAAGAGCTGTTACATCGATGACTTCGACGGGACAGCCGATGCCCTTGGCAATGGCCATGGCACTCTTTCTGGAAGTGCCGGTGGCCGAAAATACGATCACAGTAGTTTTAACAGGATTCATGGATAAGCCTCCTTACAGAACTTGGATGGGTAGATTATACCACTCTGAGGGAAGCGGGAGCAAGCCGTGACCACATAGATTGTCAGTTTGAACAGAAAAGGAGCGTATATTATGGATATCTTAAAAGAAAGTCTGGCACTGGCCGAATATACCACAGCCATCCGCCGCCACCTGCACGAGAACCCCGAGCTTTCGGGCCGTGAGTTCAACACCATCAAGCTGATCTGCAGCGAACTGGATCAGATCGGCATCGACTATGTCAATATCCCCGACGGCGGCGTTCTGGCCACCATCGACGGTCCCTTTCCCGGTAAGACCGTTCTGCTGCGCGCCGACTGTGACGCGCTGCCCATCCAGGAACTGCCCGAGAATGCCAAGCAGCCCAAGGTCTGCGTTTCCAAGGTTCCCGGCGTTGCCCACATGTGCGGCCATGACGGCCACACTGCCATGCTGCTGTCGGCAGCCAGGATCCTCAAGGCCAACCGGGATCAGATCAAGGGCCGCGTATATCTGCTCTTTGAGCGTGGTGAAGAGGGCAGCGGCAACATCTACTGGGTCTTTAAGTATTTTGAAGAACACGGCATCAAGATCGACGCTTCCTTTGCCGAGCATACCGATACAGGTCTGACACCCGGCCATGTCGCTTGCCAGGCAGGTCCTGCCCATGCCGGTGCCGTCGGCTATCAGATCAAGATCACAGGCAAGGGCGGCCACGGTTCCCGTCCCGATATGTCCATCAACCCCATCGACTGCTTTGTATCCATCTATGAGTGCATCAAGTCGATCCGCATGAATTACATAGAACCCACCGTTATTCTGACCAACTCCATGGGTATGGTTCAGGCCGGTGCAGCAGGCAACGTCATTCCTCAGGAGCTGACCTTTGGCGGCACCTGCCGTTTCTATGATGCCGCAGCAGGCAATATGTTCAAGCAGAAGCTGGTAGAGATCTGCAAGGCACAGGCTGCCCTTTTCGACTGCAAGGTTGAGTTTGAAAAGCTGAGCGGCCCCATCCTGCCCGTTATCAACAATGCCAAGCTGTCGGCCATCGGTACAGCGGCCATCAAGGAAGCGCTGGGTGAAGAGGCCATCGGCCATAAGCCCCTCAACATGGGTTCGGAGAGCTATTCCTACCTGAGCACCTACTTCCCCGGTGTTATGATGCGCATCGGCATCGGCAACCCCGAAAAGGGTATGACGGTCGGCGGCCACAATCCCGGCTATGACCTGGATGAAACCGGCCTGCCCTACGGCACAGCCTGCTATGTTGCTGCCGGTCTGGGCTTCCTCAATTCCGATGAGATCGTCGAAAACGAGGGCAACGATGACCTGCGCGCCAAGAACATCGATGAGATGTATGCGTTCACCAGCAGCGTCATTCCTCCCCACCTGGATCATCTGCAGAAGTAAAAAGGTATATTCTTGAAGGAGTAAATCGTATGGATATTTTAAAGGAAAGCCTGGCACTGGCCGAATATACCACAGCCATCCGCCGTCATCTGCACGAAAATCCCGAACTTTCGGGCCGTGAGTTCAATACCGTCAAGCTGATCTGCAGCGAACTGGATCAGATCGGCATTGATTATGTCAATATCCCCGACGGCGGCGTTCTGGCCACCATCGACGGTCCCGTTCCCGGCAAGACCGTTCTGCTCCGCGCCGACTGTGACGCGCTGCCCATTGAAGAGCTGCCCCATAACCCTAAGCAGCCCAAGGTCTGCGTTTCTAAGGTTCCCGGTGTTTCCCACATGTGCGGCCATGACAGCCATACCGCTATGCTGCTGACCGCAGCCAAGATCCTCAAGGCCAATCAGGATCAGATCAAGGGCCGCGTCTATCTGCTCTTTGAGCGCGGCGAAGAGGGCGGCGGCAACATCTACTGGATCTTCAAGTATTTTGAAGAACAGGGCGTCAAGATCGATGCATCCTTTGCCGGTCATACCGATGTCAGCCTGATACCCGGTTATATCGGCTGCCAGGGCGGCCCCTCCTATGCAGGTGCCCTTGGTTATCAGATCAAGATCACAGGCAAGGGCGGCCACGGTTCCCGTCCCGATATGTCCATCAACCCCATCGATTGCTTTGTATCCATCTACGAGTGCATCAAGTCGATCCGCATGAATTATGTCGAGCCCACCGTCATCATGACCAACTCCATGGGTATGGTCAAGGCCGGTGCAGCAGGCAACGTCATTCCCCAGGAGCTGACCTTCGGCGGCACCTGCCGTTTCTATGATGCAGCTGCAGGCAATATCTTTAAGACCAAGCTGGTGGAGATCTGCGAGGCGCAGGCCGCTCTCTTTGACTGCAAGGTCGAGTTTGAGAAGCTGACCGGCCCCACCCTGCCTGTCATCAATAACAACAAGCTGGCGGCCATCGGTGCAAAGGCCATCCGGGCGGCGCTGGGCGATGAGGCCGTTAAGGTCCTTCCCCTCAACATGGGTTCGGAGAGTTACTCCTACTTCAGCACCTACTATCCCAGCGTCATGATGGCCATCGGTATCGGCAACCCCGAAAAGGGTATGACCATCATTCAGCACAATCCCGGTTTTGACCTGGATGAAGACGGTATGCCCTATGGTGCGGCCGCTTATGTTGCAGCCGGCCTCGGTTTCCTGGCTGCCGACGAGGTCGTTGAGCATGAGAGCGATCCTGTTCTGCGTGCCAAGAATATCGATGAACTGCGCGCGTTTACCGGAAGCAAGACCCCTCCCCATCTGGATCATCTGCAGAAGTAAGAGATCAGAAATCAAAAACAGTATCCGTTTTTCGGATACTGTTTTTTTTCGCAAAGGCGCAACCAAACAGGGAAAGAGAACGTCTAATAAAGTGAAAAGACAAAATAGCAGAGAACCTCTCTTGAAGATAGCGAAAGGAGCGCCCTATGAAAAAACAGAATTGGAAGATGCTCAGCCTTGTTGTGGCTCTGTTTCTGCTGACAGCCTGTGGAAAAACGGCTGCGGAAGAAATGCCTCAGACCGAATCGGAAGAAACAGTAAAGACGGAAGAGATGAGCGTAGATAAAGAAATGATCCATGAGGAGGCAGAGCCCGAAACCATGGATACCTATGCCGATATTCTGCAGGTCTATGAAAAGGCGCAGCAGGAGAAATGGACAGGTGATGTGCTGATCGAGAAGGAACTGAGTCTGTTGGCACTCGACAGCTATGGTCGTTTGGGTTCTGTGCAGATGGATCTGGACAATGACGATTCTCCCGAGCTGCTGATTGGTGCAGTTGATGATCCCATCCTCTATGATCTGTATACACTGGAAAACGGCAAGGCAGTTCGTGTGGCAATGTCGCAAGCCCGTGACCGTTGGTATCTTGGTGTTGAAGAGGCCGGTGGATGGTTTCTGACCAATGAAGGGTCTTCGGGCGCAGAAAGCAGCACATGGTTCTATCATACCCTTGATGGTACAAAGCTGCCCATGCACCAGGGTATTCTTTATCAGGATGGAAAATGGTATATGACCTATGAACGAAGCTTTGATACCGAAGGCGCCGAGGCGATCGAAAAGGATCTGGGCCGTGGGGTAGTAGAGGCTTATGAGATGCATTATACCCAGCCGTCGTATACCTTTTTGGGCAGTTCCGACAATGCAGCTGTGGATTATTCGGGAGATATGACCGAATGGATGTATCGTCCCTCGGCGGAAGATGCCGTGTTCCGGGCACTCTGTACCATCGACAGCTGCAGCTATGGTACGGCAGGCGCTTCCCTTGCACAGCAGGCGGCTGCCGAAGCCGTTCTTTCGCTGAGTGAACAGGAAGATGTGGGTACAGGTCTCAGAACCTATCTGGAAGGCATGAATGCCACCCAGCTGGATTACTTCTCTTTCCAGTGGCAGATGATTTACCCTATGGCAGAAAAGCTGCCTGAAGCGGATACAGAACGATTGGAGATCCTGAACGATCTGGTGCATGGCATCCTGCAGGAGCTGGGCGTGACAGATGTATGGAAATCCCATACCGACCTGGAGCCTTTTTGGGAATGGACAGAATGAAAGGATAAAACATGAAAGATAAGAGCACAGGCCACCTGTTATCCTTTCCGGGAAAAAAGGAAAGCGGAGAGGACAGAGAGATCCTCGATCTGTTTTTTAGGCGGGATCGAGAAGCGGTGTCGGCAGTACGCATTCGATACAGCGCCCTCTGCCGCAAGGTAGCAGGACAGATCCTGAACGATCCAAGGGATGTGGAAGAATGTGAAAATGATGCTTATATGCGGTTGTGGGCGACCATTCCTCCCGAACGGCCCGAAAATCTTTCGGCTTATCTTTGCAGGATCACACGAAATCTTGCGTTGGATCGATATCGATACAATACTGCCGCCCAGCGCAGCAGCGCGCTGACCGCTGCCTTTGAAGAGCTGGAGCCGTTTTTGCCGGCGGCTTATGGCCATGTGGATGCAGAAATCGATGCGGCAGAATTGCGTGAAGCGCTCAATACCTTCCTGCGCGGCTGTACGGCAGAGGCAAGAGCCTTTTTCCTGCGCCGGTACTGGTATGGTGAAAGTATCCGGGAGATCGCAGAGGGCTGTAATGTCAGCGAAGCCAAGGTCAAAGCCTCACTCTTTCGGACAAGAGCGCGTCTGAAACAGGAATTGACACGAAAGGGGATAGATGTATGAAAAATCAGAAGTTTGAACAGGTCATGGGAATGGTCGATGATGACCTGCTGGAAGAAGCTGCGGCCTATCGTGCACCAAAGAAAAAGCGCCTGCCCATGCTTGCAGGTGCAGCGGCGGCCTGCCTGTTAGTGGCAGTATCGGCATTCTCCTTTTTTGGCACAGGTATGGGCAAAGCAGAGCAGACGACCATTGCCAATCCCATGCAGAAGGTCAGCCATGCTGAGGTCACGCAGCTGGGATATAGCATACCTCTGCCGGCTGCTGCAGCCGAGACCGAGTATTTCCTGATCGATACAGGCGCAGAAACCCCCATGGCGGAAGTGCGTTTCCTTGCCAATGACACCAGATACACCTGTCGTACCCTCAAGACCGATGGACCTGCCGATATTTCCGGTATTTATGCCGATTGGACACAGGACTATAACTGGGAGACCGAAGAACTGCAGATCCATCTGACCCAGGCCGAAGATCAGACCGTCCGTATGGAGTGGTATGCCCCCGAAAGCGGTACACAGTGGTCACTGAGCGGCGGCACAGATGCCCTGGCGCTGATGCGTACAGCCCGTGAGATCGTGGAAACCCTGGGCTATAATATGGCGGTTTCCCCTGCCGAGGCCGAGAATGTCCGCTATGCAGCTATCGAGCAGGAAGGCTTGGAGATCGGAGAAACAGTCTTTGTTCTTAATGGTATCGAATACACTTATCGAACAGCAGCTACCTTGGAAAGCGCAGAAGATTTTGCCGATATCTCCGGCGTGGAAGATGATTTTGCCGAGCAGGTGGAGGGAGAGATCCTCTGGTGTCCCGTACGCCTGTATTTTGATAAGGGCGGCAGCGGCAAGATCGTATGGTTTGATGTTGCCCCCGGTCTGCTCTACAGCCTGCACATGAGCGAAGGCGCAGATGCTGAGAGTCTGACAGAGATGGCAGAATTGCTGTTTGAACCGGCCCAGAACGAAGCGAACTGATATAAACTGATATAAAAAGAAAAATCCCCCGACAGGCAATGCTGTACGGAAGAGGATGCAAACTGTTCGGTTTGCATCCTCTTTTCTTTTTGACGAGTTTTATGTGTTCGGTTAATATGGCGATTTTCCCTTGATTTCAAAGGGATTTTGCACTAAGTTTGAAAAGCGATTTTTATAAAAGTATCATTGAAAATAGGTGTAAATGAGACTTGAATAAAATTTTTCTCAAATTTTCTTTAGTGGTATAACCGCACTTAAAACAATCGTTATTGAGGGGGACTGTGATTTGTGATAAGATTATTATGAGATAATTTTTAGCATATTTGGTGATAAAAATGAAAATGGATGATCTAGCAGACAAGCTATTAACTGATTTGCGTCCTTATATTCAAAAA
>JAFYOK010000178.1 GCA_017560175.1 Clostridia bacterium
CATCATTTTGTGGGTGTTCCATAAGCCTTCCCCCACGGGGAAGGTGTCACCGCAGGTGACGGATGAGGGCGGCCATTTGGCCGTATCCGATCCCTCTCCTGTATTTTCTCAACTTACGAAAGTCCATTAAAAACCTTATAAAATCATCGCTTCGGGGCGGAGACCCCGCCCCGGGGCTTACAGAAAGGGAGTTTTTCAAATGAAAATCGTAAACGTAGTATGCGCTCCTGGCCGCACAGGCTTCTATTTCGACGACCAGAAGGCAATCAAGGCCGGTGCTGTTTCCGATGGTACAGCTTACATCGGCGAGCCCGTCACACCCGGTTTCACATCTGTTCGTCAGGCCGGTGAGTCCATCTCTGTCATGCTGGTTCTGGAAGACGGCCAGATCGCTCACGGCGACTGCGCAGCTGTTCAGTACTCCGGCACAGGCGGACGTGATCCCCTGTTCCTGGCTAAGGACTTCATTCCCGTCATCGAAGAGCACATCAAGCCCGCTCTGGTTGGCAAGGAAGCCGATAACTTCCGCGAGCTGACAAAGATGATGGAAGCTATCGAAGTCGATGGTAAGAAGCTGCATACAGCTATCCGTTACGGTGTTTCCCAGGCTATCCTGGACGCTGTTGCTAAGGCAAGCCACCGTCTGATGGCCGAGGTCGTTGCTGACGAGTACGGCCTGACCGTTTCCGAGGAGCCCATCCCCGTCTTCACACAGTCGGGCGACAGCCGTTACGACAACTCCGATAAGATGATCATCAAGCAGGCTGACATTCTGCCCCACGCTCTGATCAACAACGTTGATACAAAGCTGGGCCGCGACGGCTCCATCCTGAAGGAGTATGTCAAGTGGCTGAGCGACCGTATCCTCAAGCTGCGTTCCGATGAGAACTACAGCCCCATCCTGCACATCGACGTTTACGGCACAATCGGCCAGGCTTTCGGCGATGACAACTTCGTCGCACAGGCTGACTACATTGCTGAGCTGGAAGAGGCTGCCAAGCCCTTCAAGCTGCGCATCGAAGGCCCCATGGATGCAGGCGACCGCGAGAAGCAGATGCTCTGCCTGAAGGGTCTGCGCGAAGAGATGGACAAGCGCGGCATCAATGTCGAGCTGGTTGCTGACGAGTGGTGCAACACTCTGGAAGACGTCATCTACTTCTGCGACAACAAGGCCGGCCACATGGCTCAGATCAAGACACCCGACCTGGGCGGTGTCAACAACACCATCGAAGCTGTTCTGTACTGCAAGGAGCACGGCTTCGGCGCTTACCAGGGCGGTACCTGCAACGAGACAGACCGTTCCTGCCAGGTCTGCGTCAACTGCGCTATGGCTACAAAGCCCGACCAGATCCTCGCTAAGCCCGGTATGGGCGTTGACGAGGGCTTCATGATCGTTTACAACGAAATGAACCGCATCATGGCTATGATGAAGGCCAAGAAGGCTTAAGTCACTGTTTTAATCAAGAGCCCGGCCAACCGCCGGGCTCTTTTTACCATTCTGCAGGCATGGAAGTCTACAATGTTCTCTTTTGCTCGGCGTAAGATTCTTCGACTTCGCTCAGAATGACATTGGGGATACTGCTATATGCGCTCTGTCATCCCGAGCCCTGTCGAGGGATCTCACACTAAGGAAAATATACCTCTGTTTCCTTTCACCCTGCACTTATTCAACTCTATTGAGAAGGGAAGTACACACACCATGGAAAAAGGCTGCATTCAGCTGTATTACGGTGACGGTAAGGGCAAGACCACGGCCGCCATGGGCCAGATCGTCCGTTGTGTCGGCCACGGCATGAAGGTCCTGGTCTACCAGTTCCTCAAGGAGCCCAACTCGGGCGAGGTCTCGGTCATCCGCAGTCTGCCCGGCGTTGAATACATCGCCAACGAAGGCCAGATCCCCTTCCTCTTCAACCTGACGCCCGAACAGCAGGCCCACTTCCGCGAAATGTGGGGCAAGACCTGGGAGGTCGTCAAGGAGAAGTACTATTCGGGCAATTATGACCTGGTCGTTCTCGACGAAGTCATCGATGCCTACAACCTGGGCACCATCGACAAGGAAGACCTCCATGCCGTTATGGACAATCGCCCCCAGGGCACCGAACTGGTCATCACCGGCCATCAGTACGGCATGGACCTCAGCGAGCTCTTTGCCCGCGCCGACTATGTCACCAAGATGGTCAAGGAAAAGCATCCCTTCGATGAAGGCATGCCCTGCCGCAAAGGCATCGAAGAATAATCTTTCCAGAGAGGAAGTACCGATATGAAAATCAATACCAGCGCCGTCGCCGGCACCCTGGAGTCCAGCGACGTTTACGTTAAGGTCGAGCCCTGCGAGACCCTGGAGATCGAGATCGAATCTGTGGTCTACAACCAGTTTGCCGAGCAGATCGAAGCCACCATCAAGGCCGTCCTGGCCGAGCTGGGCGTCGAGAGCGGCAAGGTCTCGGTCAACGACAAGGGCGCCATCGACTGCGTCATTCAGGCACGCGTCGAAACCGCTGTCAAGCGCGCAGGAGGCGAAAAGTAAACTATGAGAAGATCTATGTTATTCATCCCCGGCAACACACCCAATCTGCTGATGAACGGTGATGTTCTGGGTTCCGACAGCATCATTCTCGATCTGGAAGACGCCGTCTCCCCCGCCGAGAAGGACGCTGCCCGTATTCTGGTCCGCAACGCCCTCAAGCATCTGCACTATAAGGGCTGCGAGATCATCGTCCGTATCAATCCCATCGAGACCGATTTCTGGCAGAAGGACCTGGATGAGGTCATTCCCCTCTGCCCCGGCATGATCATGCCCACCAAGGTCAGCTGTGCCAAGGATGTTCAGATCGTTTCCGACTACATTGCCGAAGTTGAGGCACGTCACGGCATCGAGAAGAACACCGTCAAGCTGATCCCCCTCATCGAGACCGCTATGGGCGTCGAGAACGCCTTCAACATCGCTTCGGCCGATGAGCGCGTTGCCGCCATCTTCCTGGGCGGCGAAGACCTGACCGCCGACCTGAGATGCAAGCGCACCAAGGAAGGCAATGAGATCTTCTACGCTCGCTGCCGCATGGTCAACGCAGCACGTGCTGCCGGTGTCGATGTATACGACACACCTTTCACCGATGTCGACGATCTGGACGGCCTCTATAAGGACGCACAGTTCGCCAAGAGCCTGGGCTTCACCGGCAAGGCTTCCATCTCTCCCCGCCATGTCGAGGGCATCAACGAAGTCTTCAGCCCCACACAGGCCGATATCGACTACGCCCACGAGGTCATGGAGACCATCCGCATTGCCAAGGAACAGGGCAAGGGCGTTGTTTCTCTCCGCGGCAAGATGATCGACGCGCCCATCGTTACCCGCGCTATGCAGGTCATCGAAATGGAAAAGGCAATCTTCGGAGGTATAGAAGACGATGAGTAAGTTACTGAATTCCATCAAGGAAGCCGTACAGCAGGTTGGTCTGAAGGATGGCATGACCATCTCCTTCCACCACCACATGCGCAACGGCGACTTTGTCCTCAATATGGTCCTGGAAGCCGTTGCCGAGCTGGGCATCAAGGATCTGACCGTCAACGCAAGCTCGGTCTTTGACATCCACGAGCCCATCATCGGTCACGTCAAGAATGGCGTTGTCACCGGTATCGAGTGCAACTACATGGGCGGCAAGGTCGGTAAGGCCATCTGCGAAGGTCTGATGGAAAAGCCCGTCATCTTCCGCACCCACGGCGGCCGTCCCTCCGATATGGAAAAGGGCACATCCCACATCGATGTCGCCTTCATCGCTGCCCCCACTTCCGACAATATGGGCAACTGCACAGGTAAGTACGGCAAGTCTGCCTGCGGCTCCATGGGCTATGCCTTTGCCGATGCCTACAACGCCGACAAGGTCGTTGTCATCACCGATAACCTGGTCCCCTATCCCCTGGTCGACTACTCCATCGCTGAGATCTATGTCGATCACGTTGTAGAGGTC
>JAFYOK010000179.1 GCA_017560175.1 Clostridia bacterium
CAACTTCGGCAGAGGTACCGGCCTGATGATGGCTGATATGCGCCGCTGCAACCTGTTGGTGGCCTGGGGTGCCAACTCCTTCTATTCCAATCCTGTCCTGCAGGGCGGCAATCTGCAGAAGGCCATCGAGCGCGGCGCCAAACTGATCGTTGTCGATCCCCGCTGTACCCCCACCACCGAAATGGCACAGATCCATCTGCGTCCCTTCCCCGGCACAGACGGTGCGCTGGCGCTGGGCATGGCGCGCGTCATGATTACCGAAGGCCTGCAGAACCAGGCATATATCGATCAGTACAGCATCGGTTATGAGGAATACAAGAACTATGTCATGGAGTTCACCCCCGAAAAGGTAGAAGCCATCACAGGTGTTCCCAAGGAAGATATGATCGAAGCTGCCCGTCTGATGGCTAAGGAAGCGCCTTTCCCCATTATGATCACAGCTTCTCCGTTGGTTCACAACATCAACGGCGTACAGAATGTCCGCGCCATCACGCTGCTGCTGGCCCTCACAGGCAGCTTTGGTATGCCCGGCGGCACCATGGCTCCCGGTCCCGGCAGAGCTATGCTGAGAGATGTCATGGGCGTTGGCATTCGCCGCGTCCGTGCCGAAGATGACCTCAGCCATGAAGAGTTCCCCGCATGGGCCAAGATCAACAGCCACGAAATGCAGATCATCCGCTTTGCCGATTATATCGAGCAGGGCAAGCTGCGCAGCGTTCTGTCCTTTGGCATGAACCACCACATGTGGCCCCGCGTCGACCGCATCGAGGAAGCCATCCGCAAGCTGGATTTCTTCGTCAGCGCCGATATCTACATGACCGATACCTGCAAGTATGCCGATATCGTTCTGCCCGTCCAGTCCAGCCTGGAGCGCGATCAGGTGGATATTGGCGGTCTGGACACCATCTACTATCAGGAACATGTTGTTGAGCCTGCAGGTGAAGCCTGGGCCGATATCGATATCATCACAGCGCTGGCTGCCCGTATGGGCATTGAGATCGGCAGCGATGCGCCTATCCACGACAATGACAGCTTTATGGAGCATTGCCTGCAGCCCACCGGCCTGACATTGGCAGAACTGAAGGCAGCGCCCAACCACATGCTCAAGTCGACCAAGACCATGCCTGCCAGAAGCAGCGAGGATATCCTCAAGGTCAAGACCCCCAGCGGAAAGATCGAGTTTGTTTCTTCTGCCCTTGCAGAGTGCCATAAGGAAGGTCACGAGGGTCTGCCCGTTTACCACGACTACCGCGAAAAGCTGCCCTTGGAGGAATATCCCCTCATTCTGAGCACCGGCAGCCGCAAGCCCCAGCTGTTCCATTCGAGAACCTACCGTATGCCCTGGCTGGCCAAGCTGGAGCAGTATCCTCTGCTGGAAGTCCATCCCACCGACGCAAAGAAGTACGGCCTGACCGAAGGCGATGTTGTAGCGCTGTCTACCCCTGTCGGCACCATGGATTTCGTTATGACCGAAAACACCGGTACGCTGCCCGGCACCGTCAATATCTATCATGGCGCCGGTGACCAGGACATCAACTATATTTTTGACGACAACTATCTGGATCCCATCTCCGGCTTCCCCGGATTCAAGTCCTACTGCTGCCGTCTGACCAAGAAGGAGGTCTGATTATGGCAAAGATCGTTTGTGATTTGAAGAAGTGTTCCGGCTGTCTGGCCTGTGTCGTTGCCTGCATCGACCAGCACTACGACGAAACTGTGGAAGATGCCGTTTCCTGCCGTATTCATGAAAAGCAGACCATGCCCAGCGGTCTGGTGTGCTATAAGACACGCAGCTGCCTGCATTGCGAAGATGCGCCTTGCGCCAAGGTTTGTCCCGTTGGTGCGCTGACCCGAAATGCACAGGGCTTTGTCGTCCTCGACAGAGCGGCCTGCATAGGCTGCCGCGCCTGTGCATCGGCCTGCCCCCATGATATCCCCCGTTTCGACGGCGAGGGCAAGCTGGTCAAGTGTGACGGTTGCGCCGTACGTGTTGCTCATGGCCTGGAGCCTGCCTGTGTCCGTGCCTGCACCACCGGCTGCCTCAAGCTGCAGCAGGATTGATTCAAAGATAAATCTATAGAAGAAGCCCCTGCGGAAGTTCCGCAGGGGCTTTGTGCATTTTGGGTTGAATTGTCAGTAAAGAACGAGATCAATCCACGATGAGATTAAACATTCTTGCAGAAGCGCATGATCACTGTAGCGACCTCGGCACGGTTAGCATTGGTCTTGGGCTTGAGTTCACCCTTTTCATTGCCCTTCATAACACCGTTTTCAACGGCCCATCTCATGGCATCCTGAGCATATGCACTGGTATCTTCTGCATCAGTATTGGTCAGTGCGGAGTCATCGCCGACTTCGGGCTGGCCGGCATAACGATAGAGCAGAGCGGCCAGCTGTTCACGGGTGACTGCATCTTCAGCGCCGAACTGGCCATCGCCATAACCGTTGATGATGCCCTGTTCAGCAGCCCAGGCAGCGGCTTCGGAGTAATACTGGTCGCCGGATACATCGGTGAAG
>JAFYOK010000180.1 GCA_017560175.1 Clostridia bacterium
ATAGGTGCAGAAGCCGCCAACGAAGGGCTTGCCCTGCTGCTTCAGTTCATGCATACGCAGGAATGCATTCTTGCGCTGCTCGGAAAATTCTTCAAAAATCGCGGGGAGGTCCTTGACCAGTTCCATAGTGTTGCTCTCCTTAGAACACAAAAATTTCATCATAACCATTTTAAAATATCATGGGGTATAAAGCAAATCATAATTATAAATATTTTTGTATTTTGCGATAGTTTTTTTCTATTAACCAACTTCCCTGTTTACGAAAAAAGCCGTCCCGAAGGACGGCTTTGCATTACATCAGTTTTTCCAGCAGTTTGAGGACTTCTTCGATCTTCTCATCGCGCTCTTCCGGAGTTTCGGCATCGCGGACACAGCCGCACATATGCGCCTTGACCACCTCACGATTGGCACGGCGCAGAACACTGTCGGCCGCCATGATCTGGTTGGAGATATCCATGCAGTAGCGGTCCTCTTCCACCATTTTGATGACGCCCTCGATCTGTCCGGCTGCCGTTCTCAGCAGACGGAGGACCTTGGCTCTGTCGGCTCTCATGCGATCGATGTGACCTCGTAGCCTGCGTCAACGACAGCCTTGGTCAGAACTTCGTCGCTGATCTCAGCGGTCATGGTAACGGTAGCTGTACCTGCCTGCAGGTCAACAACAGCTGTTGCGCCTTCCAGGGCGTTGAGGGCCTTTTCTACGCGGCCGCTGCAATGGGGGCACATCATGCCTTCGATCTTCATTGTCTTTGTCATGGTTGTTTCTCCTTCGATTTCGACTACATTTGTATCTTCGATGACCCTGCTTTCGGCTTCCACTTCCGAAAGGTGGGGTTTCTCTTCTGCCTTAAAGAAATTGAGGCGCAGGGCATTGCTGACGACGCAGACCGACGAGAGGCTCATGGCAGCTGCACCAAACATGGGGGTCAGACGGATGCCAAATACATTATACAACAAACCTGCAGCTAAGGGAATACCCACCGAGTTATAAAAGAATGCCCAGAACAGATTCTGCTTGATGTTGCGGATAACATCACGGCTCAGACGATAAGCGGTAACGGCATCCAGCAGGTCGCTCTTCATCAGAACAACATCGGCGCTCTCGATGGCAACATCGGTACCGGCGCCAATGGCAACACCGACATCGGCACGAACCAGAGCCGGTGCATCGTTGATGCCATCGCCCACCATGGCGACCTTCTTACCTTCGCTCTGCAGACGGCGGATCTCCTTCTCCTTATCTCCGGGCAGGACTTCGGCAATGGCCTGGGTGATGCCCAGCTGGCGACCGATGGCAGCAGCGGTAGTCTTATTATCGCCGGTCAGCATAACAACCTCCAGGCCCAGTGCCTTGAAACGGTCGATGGCGGTTTTGGATGTGGGCTTGACAACATCGGCCGCAGCAATAACACCCAACAACTTGCCTTCTTCGGCAAAAAACAGCGGTGTCTTACCCTCTTCGGCCAGACGGACAGCGTCACTCTCTACAGCCTTGAGATCAATGCCAATGGATTCCATCAGACGGCGGTTGCCGCCATAGCACTTCTTTCCGTCCACCATGCCGGAAATGCCCATGCCTTCGAGATTTTCAAAGGCTGTGCATTCGGGCGCCTTGATCTTCAGCTCCTTTGCCTTGACCAGAACGGCCTCGGCCAGAGGATGCTGGCTGGAAGTTTCCAGTGCAGCGGCAACGGCCAGCAGGTGGTCACGGCTGCCTACGGTCAGAATATCGGTGACACGGGGTGCACCTTCGGTGACGGTACCCGTCTTATCGAGGACGATGGTATTGATACTGTGGAAAGTCTCCAGAGCTGTGGCATTCTTGATAAGAATACCATTCTTTGCACCGACACCTGTGCCGACCATAATGGCGACCGGTGTGGCCAGGCCCAGCGCACAGGGGCAGGAAATGACCAGAACAGCAATGGCGCAGGAGAGGGCAAACTCAGCCTCTCTGCCGGCCAGCAGCCAGCCGATGCCTGTCAGCAGCGAGATGGTCATAACGGTGGGAACAAAGATGCCTGCGACCTTATCGGCCAGCTTGGCGATGGGTGCCTTGGAGGCGCTGGCCTCTTCGACCAGCGCAACAATCTGCGCCAGTGTGGTATCCTGGCCGACACGGGTGGCGCGGAACTTGAAGAAACCGTTTTTATTGATGGTGGCAGCAATGGCGGTGTCGCCAACCTTCTTTTCAACAGGGATAGATTCGCCGGTGATGGCCGATTCATCGACCTGGGAATGACCCTCGATCAGTACACCGTCAACGGGGATCGACTGACCGGGGCGGATGACAACGATATCCCCCTGCAGCACTTCGGCCACAGGGATCTCCTGCTCGATGCCGCCGCGCTCGACAGTAGCTGTCTTGGGTGCAAGGTCGATCAGCTTGGAAATGGCATCCTTGGCGCGGCCCTTGCTCTTCTCTTCCATATACTTGCCGATGCCGACCAGCGTGACGATCATGGCAGAGGACTCGAAATAAAGATCCATATGGTAGCTGTGTACCAGATGCAGATCGCCGATGCCCAGGCCATAGCTCATGCGGTAGATGGCAAAGATGCCATAGACCAGCGCAGCCGACGAACCGACAGCGATCAGACTGTCCATATTGGGTGCGCCCGAAAAGAGACGCTTAAAGCCATTGGTAAAATAATGTCCGTTGAGGATCAGAATGGGAATGGCGATGAGAAACTGGGTAAAGGCAAAGGATACAGCATTCTCGGTGCCCGACAGGAAGGCAGGCAGAGGCAGGCCGATCATGTGACCCATGGATACATACATCAGAGGGATCAGCAGGCCGATGGACCAGAAAAGTTTGGCACGTGTGGCCTTGAGATGGCGCTCTTCTGCTGCATGATCGACGGCCGCAGCCGCCGAACCGCCGCTCTGTGTCTTCTGTTCGCCCTTGACCGATGCGCCATATCCGGCGTGCTCGACAACGGCAATGATAGCAGCATCACCTGTGACCGCTTCGTTATATTCAACCGTCATGGAATTGGTCATCAGGCTGACGGCAACATTTACGACGCCCTCCGCCTTGGCCACAGCCTTTTCGACATGGGATGAACATGCCGAGCAGGTCATGCCGGTGACATTAAAGTTTTGTTTCATTCTATACCTCCTGCATTGCACAGCAGACACCCCCTGGGGGTATCCTTTATTTTCTATCATATATTACAGATATTACAAAAGTCAATAGGAATTCCCCTCTCGAATTGTTGCATTCCGTATGAAATTGTGCTATCATTTGTGATAGGAATAATGCACACTTGTTTTAACGAAAAATGTGATATATGGAGGAAAGACACCATGAAGGTTTATGACCAGACAAACAAATGCG
Source organism: Clostridia bacterium (assembly GCA_017560175.1). Taxonomy (GTDB): domain Bacteria; phylum Bacillota; class Clostridia; order Oscillospirales; family Butyricicoccaceae; genus RGIG1902. Next base: position 3,341 of record JAFYOK010000180.1, read on the forward strand.
AACTTGATATGACCAGACAGCAGCTGCTGGATGCGCTGACCGAAGGCAACCGTGAAGTTGACTTCATCATGAAGAACCCCCAGCCCGACGAGTCCGGCCTGGTTTTCTATGATAAGGAGATCTGGGTCTGCACAAAGGACAAGAGCTATACCCGCAGCTACGAGTTCAGAGGCCGCGCTCTGCGTGAGTTCCACTGCTTCCACTTCCACGATCTGGACGGTCAGTTCGACCCCCGCCGTCCCAACGTCAAGGACGTTATCCTTGTCTGATTTTTAAGTCAAACATCAAAAGGCACCCTCGAAAGGGTGCCTTTTCTTTATGTACATTAAATCTCAATGATCTTTTCCTGTCGTCCATGGACGTATGCAGGGGCTTTCTTGACATGAATATCCTCCTCCAGCGCAATGCGGACATTCTGGCCATCCCATTCGGGCAGGTCGCCGCGGATGTTGAGCTCCAGGGCATAGCTGGTGCTTTCACCGACAGGCAGCTCACCGCGAGGATAGATGCTGTCCTGATGGTCCCAGCGGCCGATGATGGGGCCTGCACCATGGCCGAATGTACCCAGACCGTGGCAATAGAGGCTGGGAGTCAGTCCCTCGGCCTTGGCCTTATCTACGCCGTCATGGAAAACGGCATTGCCGGTGCGTCCGGCCAGATAGCCTTCGCAGGAGATATCCTGGAAACGGTTGCCCTGGGCAAAGAGGGCATGAACACCGGCAGGTGCTTCGGCCTCACCCTCACGGAGGACATAGGCCATCCACTGCTTGTCGGTGAGGACAGGCAGATACTTGAGGTAAACGCCGATATCGCAATGGATCAGGTCGCCCGCTTCGATGATGCCGCCAAAGCCATAATCAGCCACGCCCTTGCGCTGCAGATCAATATCGGGGCCAAACCAGAAATCCAACTGACACTCAGCCATAACATGGCGCATGAACCACTCGACATCTTCTGTTGTGGTAACGCCCGGTGTGATGACCTCACGGCTGTAGGCCGCCTTGATGATATCCTCGGTGACTTCTACCAGCACCTCCATGACCTTCAGTTCACCATCGGTCATGGTCTCCAGCCAACGGGTGGACAGGCGCTCGGAAGGACGGAGCAGCGCTGCGTGTTCGGGGGGCATCTTCTGCAGGTCGGCATAGAGAGAAGCCGAAAGACCATCACAGAATCCGCCGTATTCGCCCCTGGTGTTGATCTCAACGGCGCGGGGACGATACTTTTCGATCATACGGGAAACACCCTCGGCCAGAGTCTCATTGCCCACCTTAATGGGAGTATAGAACTCCTTCATCTTGGCAAAAGGAATACCCCAGGTCAGTCGGTCGATGGTGCCGGTCTCGGGATTGCGGCAGAGCAGGATGGCACTCAGTCGACGCGCGGTGCGCATATCCCAGGTCAGCATGGTCTTCATGACAGGGTCTTCGTTGTTCTCATAAGCAGTGATCAGCCACATATCCACATCACACTCATCCATCAGGCGAGGCAGCAGATTGTCCAGGCGATCACGCAGCAGCTTTTCCGAAAGCTCGGCCTGGGTACGCAGAGGCAGCAGACCGGCATTTTCCAGCTTATTGCGAATGACAGAAATAACATCCATGGGGTAGTTCCTCCTTCGGAAGGATATAAAAATAATCTATAACATAACCATACCACAGAACTGCCCCATTGGAAAGACAAAATGCCCCGAAAAACACCATTGTGCTTTTCGGGGCATTTACTTTAATTCTCCATCTGTCGGGAAAGGAAACCTGCCGCCATGCGAGCCAGGCGGATCTCCCCTTCGCCGGGGGATTTCTTGCCATCCAGCAGAACGACACAGCCCGACAGATCGCCGCCGACAATGACCGGCAGCATGGACTGCACCTGAGGGCCTTCTTCCCAAAGGGCAAAGCCACATTCATGGCTTCCCAGCACCTTGCGCTGTTCCATGGCCTTTTCGGCAGCTGTCGTCAGCGGTTTGCCTTCCCCCTTGATGCCGCCTGTGGCCACAACGGTGTCACGGTCACAGACCGCGCAGACACAGGCGCTTTCACGCCACAGTGCTTCGGTCAGCTGGCCTGCGGCATCCTGCAGCTCTCCCATGGGGGAATATTTTTTAAAGATGACACCGCCGCCCGCTTCAACGAAAATTTCCATCGGCTCACCCTCACGGATGCGCATGGTACGGCGGATCTCCTTGGGAATGACGATACGCCCCAGATCATCCACACGGCGTACCACTCCTGTAGCTTTCATATATGCGATCTCCTTAAATTACAAATTGTGTTGTTATTATCGGTAATTTCGGGAGATTTATACTGTCTGATTTTATCTTCGAAAAGATTTTATTCCATCGGCAGCCTGGTCTTTTCCAGAACACGGATGAGAACCACACCAATAATTAAGCCTGCAGCACCCTGTACGCCGTTGGCAGGAATATTGACAGCCGAGGGGGCAAAGCCATACAGAACACCCTCAAAGGCAAAATAGCCCATAACCATCATGATCTCTGCCAGCAGACCGCTGATGATTCTGGCAGGCAGATTGCCAACCTTGTTGCGGAGCACTTTAAATACGTAATATGCAATAAGCGCCATCAGACCCTTGATAACAAAGGTTGCCGGTGCATAGGTGATATATCCAAGAAAAACGTCTGCCAGCGCAGAACCTAAACCTGCCGCAAGGAAACCGTATTTCGGCAGCAGCATCCATCCGGCCACCAGAACAATACAGTCGCCCAGGTTCAGATAACCTTTCAGCGGAGAGGGAATCTTGATAATCATGGTGGCGATACAGGCAAGGGCCGCCATCAGCGCAGCCATAACGATTTTCTTTGTCTTTGTATTCATTTTTCATTGCCTCCTTTATTTGTTGACAAAAATAGGGTATACTAAATCTGACCATGCAACAATCACCAAATAAGGAGTATTTTATATAACCAGATGAGATATGTGATCGATAAAGAAAACCGTCCCGTATACCTGCAGCTGTATAAGCAGATCCGGGATGACATCATTTTGGAAAACTATCCTTACAACTCCAAACTGCCTTCCAAGCGCAATCTTGCCGAAGAAACCGGTGTCAGCACCATCACTATCGAGCATGCCTATGCGCTGCTTTGCGAAGAAGGCTATGTGGAAGCACGCGAGCGCAGCGGCTTTATCGTCATCTTCCGCAAGAGCGATGGATTCGCCGCCTTTGGTGAGCACCCCACAGAACATACAACCGGGCAGGCTGAGCCTGATCTTCCCGATTTTCCGCTGTCCATCCTCAGCAAAACCATGCGAAAGGTACTCTCCGGCCGCGGTCATCTGCTGCTTGAAAAGTCACCCAACTGCGGCTGCGCAGAACTGCGCGAAGCCATTGCCCATTATCTTGCCCGTAACCGCGGCATCAAAGTCGAACCTCAGCAGATCGTCGTCGGCTCCGGCTCGGAGTATCTGTATCGTCTGATCGTAGAATTGCTGGGCAGACACCTGACCTATGCCATCGAATCTCCTTCTTACAAGAAGATCGAGCAGGTTTATAAAGCCGCTGAAATCGCCTACGATTCTCTTCCGCTGAAAAGCTCGGGCATCGACAGCCAGGCACTTTGCGACACAAAAGCCGATGTCCTCCATACGACCCCCTACCGCAGCTATCCCAGCGGCGTTACGGCAACGGCATCCAAGCGCCATGAATATATCCGCTGGGCCGCACAGAATAACCGCTATATCATCGAAGACGATTTCGAATCGGAGTTTTCGGTTTCCACCAAACCCACCGAAACCCTCTTTGCTCTTTCCGACAAGGATAATGTCATCTATTTAAATACCTTTTCCAAGACCATTTCCCCCTCTCTCCGTATCGGCTACATGGTCCTGCCTCACCACCTTGTATCGGATTTTGAGCAGAAACTTGGCTTTTACTCCTGCACCGTTCCCACCTTCATGCAGTATGTCCTCGCCGAACTGATCAACAACGGTGACTTCGAGCGGCACATCAACCGCGTCCGCCGAAACAAGCGCAAAGAATTATCTGCAAAATCGGAATAAAAAAGCCGCCTGCTATATGCAGGCGGCAATAAAATGTATAGCTTATGCGAAGAACAGACCGTTCAGTGTCATGGGATCGATGTACTTGCCGTCCTTGTAAACGCGCATGTTGCCGGAAGCAACTTCGTCGATCAGCATAACATTGCCTTCGGGATCGTAGCCGAACTCGAACTTGATGTCATACAGTTCCATGCCCTTTTCAGCCAGATCGTCAGCAACGATCTTTGTGATGGCCTGTGTCTGTGCCTTCAGGGAGTCGTACTGCTCGGCAGTCATAACACCCAGATCGACCAGACCGTCCTTTGTGACCAGAGGATCGCCCAGAGCATCGTTCTTGAAGGTTGTTTCTACATAGTAGGGCAGATCCTGACCCTCTGTGCAGTAGTCATTGTAGCGGCGGAAGAAGGAGCCGACGGCCTTGCGGCGGCAGATAACTTCCAGACCCTTGCCAAAGACCTTTGCAGGCAGAACTTCCATGGTTGTCTTTTCCAGATCGGCGTTGACATAGTGAGTTCTGATGCCGGCGGCATTGATCTTCTCAAAGTAGTAGATGGACATTCTCAGGTTGACGTCGCCAACGCCCTCGATGGTCAGGCCGACAGCGTTCTCGCCGGGATCAAATACGCCGTCCTTGCCGGTGCAGTCATCCTTGAACAGCAGCAGGCAGTTGCCGTTGGGCAGAGCGTAAACATTCTTAGTTTTGCCGGTATAGAGCAGTTCCAGATTTTCCATAATTATACTCCTCTGATCTCTTGATTTATTCACAATATCTCCTGCGCATAACCGCACCTTGCGGCAGCGTAAGAGATCGAACATCAAATAGTTCTCCATCTAATATTTTAACCAAATGCACAGAGAAATTCAAGTAAAACTTACAGTTTATACAGATTTGTACTTCTTCTGTTTGACATTGAAATCTTGATGACCCATAATCAAATCATCCAACGCTCGGAGGAACCACCAATGACCGATAATCGTTATGTTTTCCAACCCTTACAGATACCTGTCATCCGCCTCGACCTGAGCCGATGCACAACCCTTGGTGAACTGCACCATCAGCTCAAAACCACCTTTGACTTCCCCGAATATTATGGCGAAAACTGGTCTGCTCTGTGGGATTGCCTTGATGGTCTGTTTGAGGATGAGGGCGAGATCACCATCGAGGTCTTTGGCTATACCGACATGAGCGAAGAAATGCAGCAGGGCTGTCGCACCATGCTGGATATTTTTAAAGATGCAGAAAAGACCATGCCCAATGTACACTTCACCATCTTCTAAGCCCCCTTCGCCTTGCAATCATCCACCATGCGTGGTAAAATATTTTCAGCTATCCCTGCGTCCTTCGGACGCAAACCATAAGATTTTCGGGAGCGCTGCACCGGGTCTCCCTCGATGCAGCGCTGTTTTTGTATAGGAGTTTAGATTATGACCACAGAAAAGATGCCTGCCACCGTCCGTGTGGGCAATACTGCCCTGGGCGGCGGCCATTTTGCCCTCATTGCCGGCCCTTGTTCGGTGGAATCGGAAGATCAGATCATCGGTGTTGCCCGTGCCGTACAGCAGGCCGGTGCTACCATCCTGCGCGGCGGTGCTTTCAAGCCTCGTACCTCTCCCTATGATTTTCAGGGCTTGGGTGCCGAAGGTATCCGTCTGCTTCTCCGCGCCAAGGAAGCCACAGGTATGCCCATCGTCACCGAACTGCTGGCGCTGCGCGATCTGCCTCTTTTCGAGGATGTTGATATGATTCAGATCGGCGCGCGCAATATGCAGAACTTCGATCTGCTCAAGGAGATGGGCCGCCTCAAGAAGCCCATCCTGCTCAAGCGCGGCCTGGCCAATACCCTGCAGGAACTGCTGATGAGCGCCGAATATATCATCAGCGAAGGCAACGATCAGGTCATCCTCTGTGAGCGCGGCATCCGCACCTACGAGCCCTACACACGCAACACCCTCGACCTTTCGGCTGTTCCTGCCCTCCGTGAGCTGACCGGTCTGCCCATCGTCGTCGATCCCAGCCATGCCACAGGCAAGGCCTCTCTGGTCCCCTCCATGGCCATGGCGGCCGCTGCTGCCGGTGCCGACGGCATTATGATCGAAGTCCACAACGACCCGGCCTGCGCCCTCTGCGACGGCCAGCAGTCGCTGACCCCTGAGACCTTTGCCGACCTCAGCCGCAAGATCTTCCGCATCCGCGAGGTGCTGGCATGACGGTCGTTTCTGTACCCACAGGCAATCCTTACGAGGTATTGATCGGCGGCGGTCTGCTGGATTCTCTCGGCAGCCACACTGCAGAATTGCGCCCCAAAGCCCGTGTTGTCTGCCTGGTCAGCGACACCAATGTATGGCCCCTCTACGGTCAGCAGACGCAGAAAAGCCTCGAAGATGCAGGTCTGACCGTCTATCCCTATATTATTCAAGCCGGAGAACAGAGCAAATGCGGCGCTGTATGGCTGGAGCTGTTAGGATTCATGGCCGAACACAAGCTGACCCGTACCGACCTCATGGCTGCCCTGGGCGGCGGCGTGGTCGGTGATTTAACAGGTTTTGCTGCCGCCACCTACCTGCGCGGCATCGATTATATCCAGATCCCCACCACCCTGCTGGCTGCCGTCGATTCATCCGTCGGCGGTAAAACGGCCATCGATCTGCCCCGGGGCAAGAATCTTGTCGGTGCTTTCCATCAGCCCATCCTGGTGCTTTGCGACACCGACACCCTGCATACGCTGCCTGCCGACATTTTTCTGGACGGCTGCGCCGAAGTCATCAAATACGGCATCCTCTACGATGCCGATCTTTTTGACCATCTGGAGCAATACGGCCCTGCGTTTGACCGTGAAGCCGTCATCACCCGATGCATCGAATGTAAACGCGATGTGGTCGTTCTCGACGAGCGTGATACCGGCCTGCGCATGAAGCTCAACCTGGGCCATACCATCGGCCATGCCGTTGAATCTCTGTCTGACTATACCCTGTCTCATGGTAAATCTGTCGCCATCGGCACGGCTATCATTGCCCGCGCTTCGGCCGCCTGCGGCCATACCGCCCCCGATGTACGAAATGCCATCCTGCATATTCTGAATCGTTTTGGTCTGCCCACCCATACCGCGCAGACCGCTGCCGCATTGACCGAAGCTGCCCTTTCCGACAAGAAGCGCAGCGGCGGCACCATCCGCCTCATTCTCCCCCGAGAGATCGGCGACTGCTTTATCCATCCCCTCCCGGCCGAAGACCTGGAGGACTTTATCAAGAAAGGCCTCTGATATGGACCTCACCCTCCACCCTCGCAAACTGCATGGCACCATTCGTGCCATTCCTTCCAAATCTCAGGCCCATCGCCTGCTTATATGCGCCGCCTTTGCCGACCGCCCCACCTTCCTTGGCTGCACCGCCACCAACCGTGACATCGAGGCAACGGTGGCCTGTCTGCGTGCATTGGGTGCCGATATCCGACATACCGAAGAGGGTTATGCTGTCACCCCTATCCATACCATTCCCACCCATGCCGTCCTGCCCTGCGGCGAAAGCGGATCGACCCTCCGCTTCCTGCTGCCCATC
>JAFYOK010000181.1 GCA_017560175.1 Clostridia bacterium
AAAGAACCGTGGAAGCTTTCCACGATTCTTTTTTACTATATTCTTACTCCTGAACTTCGGGCAGAGACGATCTGCCAAAGGCTTCGCCGAACTCTGCGATAAAGTCAGCAACGGTCTGGAGCATTTCTGTGCCCCACTCGGGTGTAGCCTTGGTGGGCGCGTCATTCTTGAAGGCATGTGCCAGCCAGCCGTTATCGGTGATATCCTTGATTTCTCTGGGAATGGCAATGGGAATACCCTTGAAGTTGACGTTGGTCCATGCGCCGGAAGGCAGCTCTTCGGAAACATCGTTGCGGATACCTTCGGGCAGGTTGATATACTCATACTTGATGAGGCTGGGATCGACCGCCATAACACCTGCAGTCTCTTCGCCGCCGCCATGACCACCGGCCCAGTCGGGATTGATCTGACCGGCCATCAGCCACCAGTTGAGGTTGGCCAGATAAGCGCCCTTACGATAGAGGTGCATACCGACTGCCTGAATGGATGCGCTGTTGCCGCCATGACCATTGAGGATCATAAAGTGACGGAAACCATACTTGTAGAGCTGGTCGCAGATGGTGCGCAGCAGAGAGATCAGACCCTCAACGCCCAGCGAAACCGTACCGGGGAAACCAACCAGGTCATCGGTTGCACCATAGTTAATGGTAGGTGCGATAAGCAGATCGGACTTCTGATCGAGGAACTCGGCGATCTTGTCGGGAATCATGGTATCGGTACCCAGAGGCATGTGCTTGCCGTGGTTTTCCAGGCTGCCGACGGGAATGACGATGGTGTCGCTCTTCTTAAGATATTCCTGAACTTCCAGATAGTTCATCTTTGCAAGAAACATAAGGGGACTCTCCTTATCAAAATAGTTATGCCTGTATTATAGCACAGTTTTACCCGGATGGTAGGACTTCAGGAAAGATTTTGCCGATTTTCTTTTTTCCCTTCTCTTGAAAAACGAACATCCGTATGCTATACTGTTTGCAGAACGAACGTTCGGCATTTTCCGGAATGGGTGTTGGTATGGGACAGGAAAAAATCTATATTGCCATCGATCTCAAATCCTTCTATGCATCGGTGGAATGTATGGAACGCGGACTCGATCCCATGACCACCCATCTGGTGGTGGCCGATGCCGAGCGCACCGAGAAGACCATCTGTCTGGCGGTATCCCCTGCTCTCAAAGCCTGTGGCGTTCCCGGACGTCCCCGCCTCTTTGAAGTGGTGGAAAAAGTACGGCTGCACAATGCAGGACGCCGCCGCGCCGCCCCCGGACGGCAACTGACCGGCACTTCCCATGATGCCAATGCCTTAAAAGCCGATCCTTCGCTTGCCCTGGATTATATCGTCGCACCGCCGCGCATGGCTCGCTATATGGATTACAGTTCTCGCATCTATGCCGTATACCTGCGGTATGTTTCTCCCGAAGATATCCACGTCTACTCCATCGATGAGGTTTTTATCGATGCTACTTCCTATCTCCATTCGGCCGGACTTTCGCCTCGCGCTTTTGTTCGCCGCATCCTTCGTGATGTACTGGAAACCACCGGCATCACGGCTACCGCAGGCATTGGCACGAACCTTTATCTCTGCAAGGTGGCTATGGATATCGTTGCCAAACATACCCAGCCCGATGCCGATGGCGTTCGTATTGCAGGATTGGATGAAGGTCGATATCGCAGACTGTTGTGGGATCACCGCCCTCTGACCGATTTCTGGCGCGTTGGCCGCGGCTATGCCAAAAAGCTGGAAGCACACGGCCTCTTTACCATGGGAGATATTGCCCGATGCTCTATTGAGAACGAAGAACTTCTCTACAAGCTCTTTGGTGTCAACGCCGAACTGTTGATCGACCATGCCTGGGGCTGGGAACCCTGCACCCTGCGTGATATCAAGGACTATCATCCCGATGCCAACAGCATCAGCGCAGGACAGGTATTGCAATATCCCTATCCATCCGAAAAGGCACGGCTTATCGTCAGCGAGATGGCCGACCTGTTGGCTCTCGATCTTGTAGATAAGGGTATGGTGACAGATCAGGTCACATTGACCATTGGATACGATATTGAAAATCTTTCCGACCCCAAACGCCGCAACGCCTATCGAGGCCCTGTCACCACCGATGCTTACGGACGTAAAGTCCCCAAGCATGCCCACGGTACCCACCGCTTTTCTAATGCCACCTCTTCGGGGAAATATATTCTGGAAGGCTTTCAACAACTGTTCGACCGCATTGCTGATCCTTCCCTTCTGGTACGTCGAGTGACTTTAACGGCAGAACGTGTGATCCCCGAAAGCCAGATCATTCCCTGTACCGAACCTGAGCAGATCGACCTCTTTACCGACTATGCGGCCAGACAGCAACAGGCCGCCCGGGAAGCCCATTGCCTGGCTCGCGAACACACCCGACAGCAGACCATCTTACACATCAAGAAAAAATACGGGAAAAATGCCATTCTGAAAGGTATGAACCTTGAAGATGGCGCTACCACCTTAGACCGCAACCGCCAGATCGGCGGTCACAGAGCAGGAGAAAATGACCATGTATGTCCCCCATCTGCCGACCCATGCTTATGATGATATCATAGATCTTCCGCGACCTGTTTCCCGGACACATAAACCCATGTCCATGCACAACCGTGCTGCCCAGTTTTCTCCATTCTCTGCCCTGACAGGCTATGAAGCTGTCATTGAAGAAACCGGACGTCTGACTGAACCGGAGGTCGAACTGGATGAACAGCACAAGGCTGACCTAAACGATCGTCTGCAGATGATCCTGCACCTGCTTTCCAGCCGCCCGCCGATCACGGTCACATGGTTCTGCCCCGATGAACGCAAATCGGGCGGTGCCTATCTGACGCATACCGGTATCCTACACAAGATCGATCCCTATACCCATCAGCTTCGGTTTGAAGACGGCACCAGAATCTCCATTGATACCATCACCGAAATCGAAATGGAAGATGCTCCATCGGATATTTTGTAATTTTCAAGCAGAGCCATGTGCTCTGCTTTTTCTGTATCTTTATCAGGGGTAAACTTGACAAGCACTTTCCAAAGGCACTATACTGAATATATATTTTCTTTCAGCGAAAGGAGCACTCTGATGCTTTACCCAAAGAACAAAGCCCCCTGTCTTGATCCTGCGCTGTTTAAAAATCCCACCAGCGAATATCGCGGTACCCCTTTCTGGGCCTGGAATGGTAAACTATCCAAAGACGAGCTGGGCCGTCAGATCGATGGTTTTCAGCAGATGGGTCTGGGCGGCTTTCACATGCATGTCCGCACCGGTTTGGATACAGAATATCTTTCTGATGAATATATGGACTATATCAAGTTTTGCATCGAAAAGGCCCGCGAAAAAGGTATGCTGGCCTGGATGTATGATGAAGACCGTTGGCCTTCGGGTACAGCCGGTGGTATGGTCACTCGCGACAAGCCGGAGAATGCCCGCAAATCGTTGCTGCTGACCACCGAACCTTATGCGCCTGACAGACCTTATAAGGCTACACGACCCGAGCCCGGCCGTGGCCAGGAATCCATGCGCCAGGATAATGGTGAACTGCTGGCTGTCTATGATATCTGTCTTCATGCAGACGGCACTCTGCGCTCATCTAAACGTATCGGTATAGAAGATGCTGTCGAAGGGGTAAAATGGTATGCCTATATGGAACATGCCACTGCCGATCCCTGGTTCAATGATACAGCTTATGTAGATACCCTGCATCCGCAGGCGATCCGAGATTTTTTAAGTTCCACGCACGAAGTTTATGCCAAGCACACAGGTAAAGACTTTGGCGGTATCGTCCCTGCCATGTTCACTGACGAGCCGCAGTTTACACCCAAAGAGAACCTTCGTTTTGCTGATGAACAGAAAAATGTCTTCATGCCCTGGACGATCGGCCTGGAAACTCTGTACCTTCAGCGCTATGGCGAAGATCTGCTGGATGTCATCCCCGAACTCCTATGGGAACTGCCCGAAGGCAAGCTGTCGTCTGTACGCTGGAAGTTCCAGAATCTGCTGACCGACCGCTTTGTTGATTCCTATTGCAAGCAGATCGGCGATTGGTGCCAAAACCATAACCTGGCGCTGACCGGCCATGTTATGGGCGAGTCTTCACTGGAAGACCAGACCCAGGCCGTTGGCGATGCTATGCGCTGCTATCGACACTTCGGTATTCCCGGCATCGATATGCTCTGTGATTTCCATGAATATACCACCGCAAAGCAGACCCAATCTATCGTTCGCCAGGCCGGCAAGGAAGGCATGCTTTCTGAGCTCTACGGTGTCACCGGCTGGGATTATGATTTCCGAGGTTATAAGCTGCAAGGCGACTGGCAAGCTGCTTTGGGTGTCACTGTCCGCGTGCCTCATCTGGCCTGGATGACCATGAAAGGTGAGGCCAAGCGCGACTATCCTGCCGCCATCAACTACCAGTCTCCCTGGTGGGATCAATTCTCCATGATCGAAGATCATTTCAGCCGTCTTAATACAGCTTTGACCCGCGGCAAAGCACAGGTTCGCGTGGCTGTTGTCCATCCCATCGAAAGTTACTGGCTCCATTGGGGTCCTGCCGATCAGACCGCTGCTATTCGCGCACAGCTGCAGCAGCAGTTCGGCGGCCTTTGCGAGACCCTGCTCTTTGGCGGCATTGATTTTGACTATATCTGTGAAGCTGAACTTCCCGATCTCTGCCCTGTTGGCGGAAATCCCCTGCAGGTCGGAAAGATGGCCTATGACGCCATCATCGTACCACAGCTGACAACTATCCGTGATACTACATTGAAACGCCTGCAGGCCTTCTCTGCTCAAGGCGGAGCGCTCTTCTTTATCGGTGAATGCCCCTCTTATGTGAATGCCGAACCTTCCAACGATGCAGAGACCCTCTATAAGCAGGCTTCACATCTGCAGGACAGCGCATCCGAGATCCTTCGCGCATTGGAACCCTTCCGTTTCGTCGATATCCGCCGCATGGATGGCAGACGTGAAGACCGCTTGCTCCATCAACTGCGCCGGGATGGTGACGACCTGTGGCTCTTCCTGTGCAATGGCAAAAACCCCACCTGCCCCGACGTCGATGATGCCGGCCGTTTGCGCTTTATTTTCAAAGGCGAATATACCCTAACCCATTATGATACAATGAGCGGCGAAATCTTCCCCCTTACTGCCCAGTATCGAAACGGCATGACCATTCTCGAACGTGACTGGTTCATCCATGAAAGTATGCTGCTCCGTCTGACACCCGGCTGTGGTTTGTCCGGAGCCGGTGTCACCACAGAACCCGGCATCCCTGATATTCGTTTTGGTTCGGTCGATGTCACTCTCGAAGAGCCCAACATGCTGCTTTTGGACATGGCCGAATACAGCTGGAATGACAGCGACTTTTATGCTGAAGATGAATTGCTTCGTATCGATAATTACGTTCGTCAGATCCTGGATATCCCTGTCCGCCGCAAAGAAGTTGTACAGCCCTATCGCATTGCACCTGAGACAGCGAAAGATACGTTGACCCTGCGCTTCCGCATTCCCAGCGAAGTGCCTGTATCGGGTATCAAGCTGGCCATGGAAGATGCCGAACAGACCGCGATCTCCCTCAATGGTGTTTCTGTTCCGGCGGTCACTGATGGCTGGTTTGTTGACCGTGCTATCCATACCGTGCCGCTGCCCGATCTTGTAGTCGGTGAAAATATCCTGTTGGTTACTGTGCCTATTGGAAAACGTACCCATCTGGAATATTTCTATCTGCTTGGTGATTTTGGTGTTCGTGTCTGCGGTACGATCAAAACAGTAACAGCTCCTGTCCGCACCCTGGGCTTTGGCGATATTGTTCCGCAAGGTCTGCCCTTTTATACCGGCAATCTTCGTTATCGCTTCACTATTGAAAGCGACAGCGACCACTTTGTCCTTCGAGTTCCTCGTTATCGCGGTGGCTTGCTCAAAGTCTTTGTCGATGGCATTGACCACGGCAATATCGCCTTCTCTCCCTATACTAAGGAGATCTCCTGTATACCCGGCAGACATGAGGTAGAAATCCGCCTCTATGGAACTCGACAGAATGGTTTTGCCCAGCTCCACCATACGCCCGGCGTTTATTTCTATCAGAGTCCCAACTCCTGGCGTTCGGCCGATGATCTGTGGTGCTATGAATATCAGTTCAAGCCGGCAGGCATTCTGACCTCACCGGAAGTCTATGGTGCAGCCATGGTTCAGTCTGACGGCACAATCCGCAAAACCGCAGGCCATACCAAACATATTACTGATCGCAGCTGATTTTACTGTAAAGGAGAAGACTTATGCATATTACCATTGACCATCTTTCTGCCGGTGCAGAACGCGCCAGAGGCGTTACCGTTATCATCGATGTCTTCCGTGCCTATACTGTAGAAAGCTATGCTTTTGCCAGAGGTGTAGAGCGCATTTACCCCATCGCCAGCTTGGAAGGTGCCTATCAGCTGAAAGAACAGCATCCCGACTGGCTGCTGACTGGCGAACGCAAAGGCATGGCCGGACAGGGATTTGATTATGGCAATTCCCCCTCTCATATCGAACATGCTGACCTCACCGGAAAAAGTATGATCCACACCACCAGTGCCGGCACACAGGGCATCATTGCCGCCAAGGATGCTGATGTCATTCTTCTTGGTGCATTGGTCAACGCCCGCGCAACGGCTGCATATATCCGCTCTCTGCAGCCTGAACATGTTTCTCTTGTCTGCATGGGTTTGGAGAACCTCCGCCCCACGCAGGAAGATACTGCCTGTGCCGAATACATCAAAGCCATTCTGGAAGGCAGAGATGACCAATTTGATAAAGCTGCAACAGTTGCCATGCTCCGTGAAGGTGACGGTGCCCGCTTCTTCTGGCCCGAAAGCCAGTCCTATTCTCCTGAACGTGATTTCTATCTCTGCTGTGAGTTTGACAAGTTTGATTTTGCTCTCCGCGTAGAAAAAGATGAAAACGGCCTCGATTATACCACCCTGGTTCGCGCATAATCATTTCAAAATCAAAAAGCGCTCCGCATTGAACTGCCCCAGATTGTACGG
>JAFYOK010000182.1 GCA_017560175.1 Clostridia bacterium
GGAAAGCGCGATTTTCGCGTCTTCCTGGCCCACGATATAGCAGTCCATGAAGGCCTTGATCTCCATGGGGGTAGGCAGGGATTCAGGGGCCCGGAGATTACCGTTGTCGTCAAAGGTCATCTCGTCGCGCAGCAGGTCGCTGCAGGCCTGAACACAGTCGCTGCAGATGCACACGCCGGGGCCGGAGATAAACCGGGCAGCCTGGTCCTCCCGCCGACCACAGAAACTGCAGCGCAGCTGCGGATCATTGTTTCTAGGCATGGTTCAATACCGTCCTTTTATCAATGATGTTCCAGCACACGGTCGATGAGGCCGAATGCCTGGGCCTCTTCGGCAGACATGAAGTTATCGCGCTCGCAGGCGTCGGTGACGACCTCAATGGAGTTGCCGGTATTCTCGGCCAGGATCTTGTTCATCCGCTCCTTGATGATCTGCAGACGCTTCAGGTGGATGGCCATGTCAGTGATCTGACCCTGGGTACCGGCGGAGGGCTGGTGGATCATGATCTCGGCATTGGGCAGCGCCATACGCTTGCCCTTGGTGCCTGCGGCCAGCAGGAATGCGCCCATGGATGCGGCCATGCCGACACAGATGGTGGCAACGTCGCACTTGATATACTTCATGGTGTCATAGATGGCCATGCCAGCGGTAACGGAGCCGCCGGGGCTGTTGATGTAAAACTGGATATCCTTGTCGGGGTCCTGGGCCTCCAGATACAGGAGCTGGGCCACGATCAGGGATGCGGTGGTATCATTGACTTCCTCGGACAGGAAGATGATACGGTCGTTGAGCAGTCGGGAGAAGATGTCATAGCTGCGCTCGCCGCGGCTGGACTGCTCCACAACATAGGGAATGAAACTCATGGTGATGTCTCCTTTCGGGGGTAGAAGCAAAGAATCGATTTGAATCGAACTGCTCTTCACTTCGTATGGCTTGAAACATTCTAACCATTTCAGAGGAAGGTTATTCCTCGCCGTGAGGGTAATACACTTCTTGCGAAGCAGCCAATGACTGCTCCGCAAGAATGGATGTAGATCTCTTTATAAATTACTCAGCCTTGGCGACAGCGGACTCGGTGATAGTCTTGATAGCCTTGCGGTTCTCGATGGAAGCGACCAGCTCCTCAGCGGGGATCATAGCCTTGACCTTCTCGACTTCCAGCTCGTACTGCTTTGCGATGGACTCGTACTCAGCAGCCATGTCTTCCTCGGTAGCCTTGATGCCCTCAGCCTCAATGATAGCAGTCAGGGTGACGTTGACCTTAGCCTGCTTCTCAGCCTGGGGACGGAAAGCGTTACGCATGGTGTTGACGTCGCCGCCCATCATCTTTGCGTAAGCGTCCATGGAGTAGCCGCTCATCTGCAGCTGGTAAGCAAAACGCTCCATCTGGTTGTCCAGCTCAGCCTCGATCAGGGCAGCGGGCATCTCGACGGTGGTGTTGTTGGCAGCCTGCTCAACAGCAGCGTCCTCGAAAGCAGCCTGTGCCTGCTTCTCAGCAGCCTCAGCAGCCTTAGCGCGGATGTCGTTCTTCAGCTCCTCCAGGGTCTCGAACTCGGAGACGTCCTTAGCGAACTCGTCGTCGATAGCGGGAACGTTGGTAACGGTGACCTTGTTCAGCTTGACCTTGAAAACAACAGCCTTGCCTGCCAGTTCAGCAGCATGGTAGTCCTCGGGGAAGGTGACGTTGACGTCCTTCTCCTCGCCAGCGGTCATGCCGACAACCTGCTCCTCGAAACCGGGGATGAACTGGCCGGAGCCCAGCTTCAGGTCATGGCCTTCGCCCTTGCCGCCTGCGAAAGCAACGCCGTCAGCGAAGCCCTCGAAGTCGATGTTAGCGGTGTCGCCCATCTCGGCAGCCTTCTCGACAACCTCGGTGGAAGCAACATTCTGAGCCATACGGTTCAGCTCAGAGGCGACCTGCTCGTCGGAGACGGAGACAGCAGCCTTAGCGATCTCCAGGCCCTTGTACTGACCCAGGGTGACCTCGGGGTAAACGTCGGTGGTGAAGGTCAGGGTGCAGGAGTTGTCGTCGCCGACCTCCAGGTTGGTCAGGTTGGGACGGCCGATGGCCTTGACGTCAGCAACAGCAGCGGTGTAAACCTCGGGGAAGATCTCCTCCAGGCCGTCCTCGACGAAGACGTGCTTGCCGTACATAGCCTCGATCATCTTACGGGGAGCCTTGCCCTTACGGAAGCCGGGGATTGCGATGGTCTTGCGCTGCTTCAGGTATGCGGCGTTGATGCCCTTCTCCATCATCTCAGCGTCGATCTCGACGACGATGGTAGCCTGATTGCCGTTCTTTTCAATGCTCTTAACATTCATGGTTAATAGTCCTCCTAAAAACGGTCCGTCTGGGACAGACCTTTTCATAGTTATTTTACAGCCGTACTATATTAACAGAAATTCTTCCGGTTGTCCACTGTTTTTTCGAAAAATCTTTAATAAATTACTGTCTGGGGCTTAAAACCGATGTAGTCGGCGGCCACCAGGTGGAATTCCACGCTGTCCCAGAGGCCTTCCATGGCCAGCCGGTGGCTTCCGCCGTGGAGGTGGCCGTAGTAGCAGCGGCGGACGCCGTACTGCTCGAAGAGGTCCAGGATCTCCCGGCACTCGTAGCCCTTATACCGGGGCGGATAGTGCAGAAATACCATCTTGGGCTTATCCCCAGCCGATTTCAGGGATGCCTCCAGCCGGCACAGTTCCCGGCGGAAGACCTTTTCATCGTGCTGGCCGCTGCGCTCTTCTTCGAAGAACCAGCCGCGGGTGCCGCAGATGGCCCAGCCATCGTATTCAAAATGGTTGTTGTTCAGAATGAACATGTCGCGAAATTCATTCTCGGCGCAGAACTTGTCGAACTTTGCCACGGTGCTCCACCAGTAATCGTGGTTGCCCTTGAGAATGATCTTTCTGCCGGGAATCTCGTTGATCCAGGCAAAATCCGCCTGGGACGAAGGCAGATCCAGGGCCCAGCTGAGGTCGCCCAGCAGCACCGTGGTATCCTCCGGGCCGATGACGGACATGCCCTCTTTCAGCTTGTCCATATAGCCCACCCAGGCTCCGCCGAAAATATCCATAGGCTTCGGAGCACCCAGACACAGGTGCAGGTCTCCGATCGCGTATAGTGCCATTGATATCCTCCTTATGCTCTGTCGATCCGGTCTTTCAGGATCTTCGCAGAGATCCCCAGGCAACCGGAAACCATATCCACATGGAACCCAGGACTCTCTTCAGACAGGATGAGACCGTGACGGCTCTCCCCTGCCCGGGCCCGGTAATCCGCCAGACCGCTGTATGCCAGGGCGGTATAGGGTTCGGAGATGTAGCCGAATCCTCTGTAAATACCACCGATCATGGCTTCGGTCCGTTGCTGGCTCACCACACTGACAAAGATCCCCTCGCCCAGCTGCGCAATCTGATGTTCCGCCGGCCGGTAGGTACGGCCCATGCGGCAGATTTCCACATAGCGGCGGACTTCCTCCGTACCCAGGGCGCTGTGGATCAGTCGCTCCAGACCCGCAGGCACCACCTGGTCACAGACAGGCAGACCGGTCCGGACCGCGACGCCGTCAGTACGCAGTTCGCCCTGATGCAGCAGATTCCACAGGCCGTTGTTTTCATTGCAGCAGATCACGATTCTGCCAATGGGCAGGCCCCACTGACGGGCATACCATGCCGCCATAGGCGCGGAAAAGTTCCCGGAGGGAACAGCCACATCCAGCAGTCCGCCCCCAGGGATCTGACCTGTGCGGACCAGTTCGCCATAAATGCCGAACAGCATGGCAATCCGGCAGCCAACCATCATCCAGTCGGAAGCGGGCAGATCCTCTTCGGATTCCATCATCAGCTTCGTCAGATTCCGGGCCAGCCGTTCAAACTGCCACTGGGGATTGTGCCAAAGCTCCGCAACGGTCACCTTCGCGCCCAGATTCACCATTCGGACAGGATGTCTGCCGATGGCAAATTCCACGCTCCAGCCGTCCAGCTCCGTGTTGAAAAGCAGATTCATCACATCGGCAATATTCTGTCCGAAAGACTTTTCAGGCAGCTGCCGA
>JAFYOK010000017.1 GCA_017560175.1 Clostridia bacterium
TATTTCAAGGCACAGCAGTCGTCCGACAATATGCGTGCCCAGATCAAGAGCTATGCCGAAGAGTGCGCACAGCTGCGCTCGGAGATCATCAAGCTCAAGAAGCAGCACAAAGAGGGTTAATTTATGGCACTGGAAGTTATGAGCCCTGCGGGCTCTCTGGAATCTGTTATGGCGGCCGTCCGCGGCGGCGCCGATGCCGTTTATTTCGGCGCCGGCGACTATAATGCCCGCCGCAATGCCAAGAACCTCACCGACGAGGAACTGGCCACCGCAATGAAATACTGCCGCCTGCGCGGCGTTAAGACCTATATCACGGTCAATACACTTGTTACCGACCGTGAGTTGCTCAAGGCCAAGGCTTTGATCGAGAAGCTGACCGTCCTGGGTGCCGATGCGCTGATCGTTCAGGACCTGGGCATGGCGCGCCTGATCAAGTCGGTTTCTCCCGACATGCCCATCCATGCTTCCACCCAGATGACCGTCCACAACCTGGCCGGTGTCATGGCGGCACATAAGATGGGATTCTCCCGTGTTGTCCTTTCCCGTGAGCTGCCCCTGAGCGAAATCGAGTTTATCTGCAAAAACAGCCCGGTCGAGATCGAGATCTTCGGCCATGGTGCGCTGTGTATGTGCTATTCGGGTCAGTGCTTCCTGTCGGCAGCCATCGGCGGCCGCAGCGGCAATCGCGGCCTGTGTGCCCAGCCCTGCCGCATGATGTACTCCTATGCCGACGAGCAGCCCACCTATCCCCTCAGCCTCAAGGATCTGAGCGTTGCCACCTACCTCAAAGAGATCGAAAAGGCCGGTGTCCACTGCATCAAGATCGAGGGCCGCATGAAGCGTCCCGAATATACCGCGCTGGTCACCAAAATCTATAAGGATGCTGTCACCTTTGGCAAGAATCCCTCCAAGGATGACCTTTACAAGCTGGAGACCCTCTTCTCCCGTGATGGCTTTACCAACGGCTATCTGGAAGACAAAAAGGGCAAGCACATGTTTGGCATCCGCGGCGAGAATGACGGCCGTGAAGTCCGTGCCATTTACAAGGAAGCACGCGAGATCTACGAGGCCGAGCCCGAACCTCCCGTTGTCGGCATCACTTTTGATTTTACTGCCCGCAGCGGTGAACACATGCGTCTGCTGGCCATCGATAAGGATGGCAATACCTATTCGGCCGAAGGCCCTGTACCCGAAAAGGCTCTTACCCGTCCCACCTCCCGTGAGGACGTTTCTTCCGCCCTCCACAAGACCGGCGGCACCGTCTTCTTCCCCACCGATGTACACATCGACCTGGAAGAAGGCCTGCGTATCCCTGCATCGGCACTCAATGCCATGCGCCGCCAGTGCACCGAAGGCCTGGCTTCGGGCCGCCGCACACCGCCCCGCCGTGTCATTTCTGATTTCCAGCCCGGTGTTCGTCGCCTGGGTCATGACGGTAAGATCGGTTATATCTACTCTTTCCTCAAGCTGGAGCAGGTCACACCCGAGATCCTCGACCTGCATCCCGAATATATCTATCTGCCTCTGGGCGAAGTCCATCGCAATCTGGAGGTCATTTCGGGTCTGTGCCGCAAGGGCGTGAAGGTGGCAGCCGTTCTGCCCCGTATCACCTTTGACCGTGAATGGCCTGCCATTCTGGGTCGTCTGCGCGACATCAAGAGAGGTGGCGTAGATACACTGGTCATCACCAATGTCGGCCATACCTACCTGCTGGAAAATCTGGGCTTTGAGCTGCGCTGTGATTTCGGTCTCAATGTTATGAACTCCCAGACCCTGCGTGAGCTCAAGAACATGGGCGCATCTTCGGCCACCATCTCCTTTGAGATGACCCTGCCCCAGATCCGCGACCTCTCCTATCTGCTGCCCTCTGAGCTGATCACCTACGGCCGTCTGCCGCTGATGATTACCGAAAACTGCATGCTCAGCCACCTGGACGGCAGCGGCTGCCCCTGTGACGGCGGCCCCGTTTATATTTCCGATAAGACCGGCCGTTCCTTCCCTGTCTACAAGGAAGAGTTCTGCCGCAGCACCTTATACAATTCCGAGCCTCTGTGGCTGGCCGACAAGCAGGATGACCTGCGCGGCCTCGGTCCCCGTTGGCACCGCCTCAACTTTACCACCGAGAACCCCAAGGAGTGTCTGCGTGTGGCGGTCGCCTACATCGAGGGCAGCAAGTCCCAGCCCGGCAAGATGACCCGCGGCCTTTACTACAGAGGTGTTCAGTAATGACCGACATCCGTATTCTGCGCCTGGAGCGCGCAGGCCGCAAGCCCGATCTGCCTAAGTTTGCCACCGAAGGTGCAGCGGCAGCCGATCTGGCAGCCTTTCTGGAGGAACCGATCACCATTCAGCCCGGCCAGCGTTTCGGCGTGCCCACCGGCATTGCATTGGAGCTGCCCCGGGGCTGGTGTGCCTTTGTCATGGCACGCAGCGGTCTGTCCCTCAAGTCGGGCATCGGTCTGGCCAACGGCGTTGGGCTGATCGACAGTGACTATCGCGGAGAAGTCCGCGTATCCTTGCAGAACAACAGCGATGTCCCCTTTACCGTCGAGGACGGTATGCGTGTGGCCCAGCTGCTCTTCCTGCCCGTCCCGGCGGTACAGCTGGTCGAGGCCGAGCAGCTGAGCGAGACCGAACGCGGCAGCGGCGGTTTCGGCTCCACAGGTCTGCAGAAACTTTGATTTAACGATCGAGAAAACTACTATTATGATCATTCTGGCATCACAGTCTCCCCGTCGTCGGGAGATCCTGGAAAAACTGATCCCCGATTTTATCGTCTGCCCTTCGGATGCCGACGAGCAGATCGACGAAGCCGATCCCCGTGCCTATGCCATGGAGCTGGCCGTCCGCAAGGGTAAGGATGTGGCGCAGTCCCATCCCGAAGATACCGTCATTGCGGCCGATACCATCGTCTGCCTGGGCGACCGTATTCTGGGCAAGCCCCGGGATAAGGAAGAAGCATGGCAGTATCTGCGCGCCCTGTCGGGGGAAGTACATGAAGTTTATACCGGTGTGGCTGTTCTGCATAAAGGACAGCTCCATCGTTTCTGCGAATGCACCGAAGTCCAGTTTCGCCATCTGAGCGATCAACTGATCGAGGGGTATATCGCTTCGGGCGAGCCCATGGACAAGGCCGGTGCTTACGGCATCCAGGGCATCGGCGGCCGCTTTGTCGAAGGCATCCGCGGCGATTTCTTCAATGTTATGGGTCTGCCTCTCTGCGCCCTCTCCTGCCTTTTTGAAGAGCTGGGCATCGTAGGAGGAAAACAGGCATGAAGTTCTACCGTACCCGTCTGTTCGGCTTTCTGATGGCCATCCTGCTGCTGTGCAGCGGTCTGATGGTCTGGTCGGCATCAAGCGATCAGCCTACGATCTTTTCACAGGTGCTGGGTGCGGTGGTCACCCCTGTGCAGAATACCCTGTCGGGTGCGGTCGACAGCGTCAAGGGTTTCTTTGGTTATTTCTACCGCTATGCGGCGCTGGAGGAGGAAAATGCCCGCCTCAAGGCCGAAGTGGAAGAATACCGCAAGATGGAACAGAAGTATATGGTGGCCATCAACGAAAATACCGAGCTGCGTCAGCTGACCGGCCTGGTTGCCAAACACAGCGACTTCACCTTTGAACTCTGTCAGGTCTCGTCGGTCTACCGCGGTGCTGCTCAGGTCGGCATGGTACTCAGCAAGGGTGCCAATGCGGGCATCGAGCAGGGCGATACCGTTATGACCAGCGGCGGTCTGGTCGGTTATGTTTCGGCGGTCGGCCCCAACTACAGCGAAGTTGTCACTGTTCTGGATATTGCTTTCAAGGCCGAGGCCAAGATTTCCCGTACCCGAGAAACGGTCATTGCCGAGGGTGATTTTGAGCTGCTGTCCGATGGCTGCCTGAGGCTGTCCTATCTGCCCACCGACTGTAATGTACAGGCCGGTGACCTGATCGAAACTTCGGGCTA
The DNA here is from genome assembly GCA_017560175.1 of Clostridia bacterium. Classification (GTDB taxonomy): domain Bacteria; phylum Bacillota; class Clostridia; order Oscillospirales; family Butyricicoccaceae; genus RGIG1902. The sequence goes on from JAFYOK010000017.1 coordinate 3,950, forward strand.
TGCCGGCATCTATCCCCAGGGACTCATTCTGGGCCGTGTTCGCGAGCTGGGCCTCGATTTCAGCGGTCTGACCAAGTATGCCGTTGTTGAGCCGGTGGATGAGATCACCGACCTCAAATGGGTTTATGTTGTCAAGGATTTTGAGGTTGTTGAATAATGCAAGACTTCACCCTGACCATTGATAAAAAGAAGACGCTCAAGGTGCTGGGCTATCTGCTCTGCATGACGGCCTTCTATATTCTTTCCACAGCCCGTGGAATTCTGTCCAATATCCACTTTGCCACCGTCAATGTCATGCCCTTTCTTGTGGCGGCCATCGCTTTTTACGATGGCCCCTATATGGGTGGCTGCATGGGGGTTTACGGCGGTATGCTTCTTTCCCTCTCTTCCAACACGATAGAGGGAGCCGAGGCGCTCATTCTGGCCTGCTTCGGTATTCTTTGCGGAACGGTGGGTGTATTGTTCATGCGCCGTTTTCTGCTGTCGATCCTGTGCTGTGGTGCGGTTTTTCTGGCCGTACGCGGCGCCGTTTCGGCCATTTACTACAGTCTTTTTCACGCTATCCCCTTTGCCGGCATCTTTATCGGTTATCTGCGCATCCTGGCAATTTCTTTTCTGCCCGGCGTGCTGGGATATTTCCTGGTCAAGAAGATCCATCGGCATACTTCCGAGGTCGAATACTAAATGAACCGTAAACAGATCACCATCCGCATCATTGCCCTGGCCCTCGTCATGTGTGTCATCACGGGGGTTCTTTCGCTGCGTCTTGTTTACCTGCAGCTGGTTCATGGTGAGGAGTATGCGGCATCGGCTCAGAGTCAGACTTCGGTGCGCTATAACATCAAGGCTTCCCGCGGCAATATTCTCGACCGTGACGGCGCGCGCATGGTCTCCAATCAGCTGAGTTATACCGTGCAGTTCAATGATTATGAGTGGAATCGGGAGCTGCAGAACGAGGTCATCCTGCGCGTCTGTGAGATTTTGGATCAGAGCGGCATCGAGCATTACGACAGCCTGCCGCTGACCAAGATTTTCCCTCTGGTTTATACCATTGAGGATTTTGACACACGCGATGGCAAAGCCTTGCAGGAATATGTCAAAAAGAAGCTGAAACTTGAGGAACTGCCTTCGGCAGCCGAACTTTTTACCCGGCTTTGCGAGCTGTATGAGATCGATACGGGCTATGATTTCAAAGAACAGCGGTGCATCATGGGTGTACGCTATGAGATGGAACGCCGAGATTTCGGTGCTTATGCTCCCTTTACGCTGGCTACCGGACTGGACATCGATACAGCGGCCCATATCGCTCAGCTCTATCAGGAGCTGCCCGGCGTTTCCATTGAGGCCGACAGTACCCGTCGCTATGAAACCACAGCGGCAGCCCATATGCTGGGCTATGTCGGTATCATCTGGAAGGAAGAATACGCCGAGCTCAAGGATCAGGGCTACGGACTCAATGATATTCTGGGCAAAGCCGGCCTTGAAAAGGCACTGGAGAGTTATCTTCACGGCGTCGACGGTAAGGAAACCCTGGTCACCGATATCACCGGTCAGGTGGTCGAACGCTATGTATCCACCGAGCCCGATCCCGGCGATAACTGCTTCCTGACCATCGATCTCGATCTTCAGGAGGTGGCCGAGCAGGCATTGGCCGAGACCATTGAGAATATTCGCATCAAGGGGGCATCCAGCCGTACCGGTGCAGGTGCCGATGCCGAGGGCGGTGCCGTTGTTGTCATCGATGTCGATACCGGCGAGATCCTGGCCATGGCCAGCTATCCCACCTACAATCTGGCATCTTTCAATGCCGATTATAAGATGCTGAACGAAGATCCGCTGACACCTATGGTCAACCGAGCCACCAGCGGTCTCTATCCCCCCGGCTCCACCTTCAAGATGGTCACATCGGTGGCGGCGCTGGAGGAAGGTATCATTACCGGCAATACCCAGATTCGCGACCTGGGCCGTTATACCTATTGGGACGACTACCAGCCCCGCTGTTGGATCTATAAAGACAGCGGCCGCACCCACGGCCTTATCAATGTCAGTGAAGCCCTCAAGTATTCCTGCAACTATTTCTACTATGAAGTCGGCCGTGTCATGGGCATCGATACGTTGGTGGAATGGGCCTCCCGTCTGGGACTTGGCAAAAAGACCGGTATTGAGCTGGGCGACAAAGCCGGACAGATCGCATCCCCCGAGACCATTTCCGATTGGGAAGGCGGCCTGGTTCTGCAGGCGGCCATCGGTCAGTCGGCCCATCAGTTCACCCCTCTGCAGCTGGCCAACTATGTTGCCACCATCGTCAATGGCGGCACTCGATACCAGCCCCATCTGCTCAAAAAGGTCATGGATTACAGTCTGAGCGAAACGGTGGAAGAGATTGAGCCCATCGTCCTCGATCAGATCGACCTGAAACCTGAGACCATCGAAGCGGTCAAGAAGGGTATGCGCGGCGTCGTTACCGAAGACGGTACGGCTTCATCGGTCTTCCTCAATTATCCCATCGAAGTCGGCGGCAAGACCGGTTCGGCACAGACCCGCAGCGGCCGTTCGGCCCATGGTGTCTTTGTCTCTTTCGCCCCCTATGACGAGCCGGAGATCGCCGTCTGTGTTGTCGGCGAACATGCCGGATCGGGCGGCAGCGTTGCGCCCGTCTGCGTGGCCATTTACAATGAATATTTCGGCCTGAACGAGATCGATGATCCCAGCGATCTTTCCGAAGGCGGCGTTGTGCATAACTGATTTTCAGACCCTGTCCGAGCATTTGGCGGATAGGGTCTTTTCTTATAGAATATAATTCAAAACTGCCAAAATTTTTCTTGTTATAGCATGGTGTTTCGTATATAATGATTGTTATACGGGGTAGTGTGCGAAAATGCACTGCCACCCAAGCAAGGACAGGTATTGGAGGAGCCATCGTGGGTCAGATCATCTCAGTCGTATCGGGTAAAGGCGGTACGGGAAAAACATCTTTTTGTGCCGGCGTAGCCGTTGCTCTTTGTGCGCTGGGCGAAAAAGTGCTGCTCATCGATGCCGACCGTGGCTTGCGCAGCTTGGATATCGTTCTGGGTATGAGCGACCGCGTACTCTTTTCCTGGGGTGATGTATTGGATGGAGCCTGCTCGATCAAGGAGGCTGCCGTCAAACATCCCATCGTCAAGAATCTCCGCCTGCTGACAGCACCTTCGATCTCCGAAAGCGACAATTACCGTCGGGAAGAGATCGCAGCTTTGCTGGAGCGTGCCCGTCCCCATTTCACCTGGATCCTCATCGACTGTGCGGCCGGTTTTGGCCACGAGGTCATGGATTTTGCTCTGAGCAGCGATCGAAGCATCGTTGTTTCCACCCCCGACCATTCGGCTTTGCGCGGTGCCCAGCGTATTGGCATCCAGATGGCCGCCGGCGGCGTCGAGCAGATCCATATCGCTGTCAATCGTCTGCGGTTGGGCATGATCGGTAAGGGTGAGGCTGTCAATATCGATGCCGCCATGGATACTTCGGGTCTGCCCCTGTTGGGTGCTATTCCCGAGGACAAAGACGTCATCGCCTGCGGCAACCAGGGCCAGGTGCTCGTCCTCTTCTCTACGGGCTATGCCCGTGTGGCCTATGCCAACATCGCCCGCCGTCTGCGCGGCACACGTCTGCCGCTGCTGCAGGGCGTCAAGCTGAAGAAATAATAAGATTCACAAGCCAAAAGATCGACCGATAAGGGGGAAAGAAATCTTTATGAATATTGCAATCATTGCACAGGACAGCAAGAAAGAGCTGATGATCCAGTTCTGCATCGCATATTGCGGCATCCTGGCCAAGCACAAGATCTGCGCCACCGCTACCACAGGTAAGATGGTTGCCGATGCCACCGGTCTGAAGATCGAGCGCGTCCAGCCCGGCACCATGGGCGGTTGGGAACAGATCGCCTCCCGCATTGACTACAACCAGATCGACTTGGTCTTGCTTTTCAGAGATCCTATGGTAAAATATGATGGTGAAACCACGCTGAACAATGTTATGCGCAGCTGCGATAACAACAGTATTCCCATCGCCACCAATGTAGCCACCGCCGAAGTCCTCATCCAGGGCCTGATCCGCGGCGACTTCGCCTGGAGAGAGATCGTCAATCCCCAGTAAGGCAACAGCCGGTGATGGCCCGACCCTTATGGAGGTCATCGTTATGCAGCCAGCCGCTTGTTTCTACAGAACCGACATTGATCTCAGCCTGCCGAGGCTGTAAAGCCCCCTCGGCAGGCTTTTGGACTGTGGCTTTCAAACAGACAATTCTATTCTATATATAAGGACAGTGAAAACTATGAACAATCCCTTCAAGAACGGCCGTGTTTACTGCGGCGCTCTGCGTGAAGAACATATCGGCCAGCGCGTCACCGTCTGCGGTTGGGTCGCCCGTGCCCGCGATATCGGCGGCCTGATCTTCGTCGACATGAGAGACCGTATGGGCATCGCCCAGTGCGTTTTCGATCAGACCGAAAACGGCGAGCTCTTCGACAAGGCTCGTGCTCTGCGCAGCGAATACACCGTTGCCATCACAGGTACCGTCCGTATGCGTTCCTCCATCAACGACAAGATCCCCACAGGTCATGTAGAGATCCTGGCTGAGGAAGTTAACATCTACTCCCCTGCCGAGACCACACCTTTCGAGATCCTCGACGATGTCAACGTCAACGACGCTCTGCGCCTCAAGTATCGTTACCTCGACCTGCGCCGTCCTTCTCTGCAGAATGCGCTGGCTCTGCGCCATCGCATGACACAGATCACCAGAAACTACTTCGACGAGCAGGGCTTCCTGGAGATCGAGACCCCCATTCTGACCAAGTCCACACCCGAAGGTGCCCGTGACTACCTGGTTCCTTCCCGTGTCCATCCCGGCGAGTTCTACGCTCTGCCCCAGTCTCCCCAGCAGTATAAGCAGCTGCTCATGCTGGCCGGCTATGACAGATACATCCAGATCGCCCGCTGCTTCCGTGACGAGGACCTGCGCTATGACCGCCAGCCCGAGTTCACACAGATCGACCTGGAAATGTCCTTCGTCGATATTGACGACGTTATCGCTGTCAACGAAGGCTACCTGCAGCGCCTGTTCAAGGAAGTCAAGGGCATCGACCTGGAGCTGCCCCTGCAGCGCATGAGCTACAAGGAGGCCATGAGCCGCTACGGTTCCGATAAGCCCGACCTGCGTTTCGGCATGGAGCTGAACGATATTACCGAGATCGCCAAGGACTGCGGCTTCAGCGTCTTTGAGGCAGCTGCAGCAGCCGGCGGTATCGTCACCGGTATCTGCGCCAAGGGCGCAGGCGACAAGCTCTCCCGTAAGGAGATCGATGCTCTGGGTGAGTATGTCAAGACCTACAAGGCCAAGGGCCTGGCCTGGATCAAGCTGACAAGCAAGGGCGAAATGTCCTCCAGCTTTGCCAAGTTCCTCAGCGAAGAGAAACTGGCCGCCATCAAGGCCGCTCTGGGCGCTGAGAATGGCGACCTGATCCTCTGTGTTGCCGATGGCGATGTTGAGCTGGCACAGAATGCGCTGGGCTCTCTGCGCTGCCATGTTGCAAAGAAGCTGGACATGATCCCTGCCAATACCTTCAAGCCCCTGTGGATCGTCGAGTTCCCCCTCTTCGAGTATGGCGAGGATGACGAGGGCAACGGCAGACTCTATGCCAAGCACCATCCCTTCACCGCTCCCATGGATGAGGACGTCGAGCTGTTTGCAACCCGTCCCCAGGATATGCGTGCCAAGGCATACGATATCGTTATGAACGGTACCGAGCTGGGCGGCGGCTCCATCCGTATCCACAACAGCGATATCCAGCAGAAGATGTTCAATGCTCTGGGCTTCACCAACGAAGAGACCGAAGAGCGCTTCGGCCACATGCTGAACGCATTCAAGTACGGTGCTCCTCCCCACGGCGGCCTGGCTTACGGCCTCGACCGTCTGGTCATGTGGATGGCCGGCACAGAGAACATCCGTGACGTTATCGCCTTCCCCAAGGTACAGAACGCTTCCGACCTGATGATGGATTGCCCCTCGCCCGTCGAGGACAAGCAGCTGCGTGAGCTGTCGATCGCTCTGGACGTTAAGACCAAGGAATAATTCCAACATATACCGACAGCCGCACCATTGGTGCGGCTGTTGTTGTAGGGGCCGATGTCCACATCGGCCCGATAAAATAGAATGAGATGAGGTTATGCAGAATGATCCGCAGCTTTGAAGATAAAAATCCCAATGTCCACGAAAGCGCCTTTGTGGCCGAGACTGCAGCTGTCATCGGCAATGTCACTCTGATGGAAGATGCCAATGTATGGTATGGCGCCGTCCTGCGCGGCGACAGCGACAAAATTGTTATCGGTAAGGGCAGCAATGTCCAGGACTGCGCCGTTATTCATGTGGACGGCGGCTTCCCTGCCCTGCTGGGCGAGAATGTCACCGTAGGCCACAGCGCCATTATCCACGGCGCGCAGATCGAAGACAATGTTCTTGTCGGTATGCACGCCACCGTCCTCAACGGTGCCGTTGTCGGCGAAGGTTCTATCATCGGTGCAGGCGCGCTGGTGCGCGAAGGCCAGGTCATTCCGCCCCGTTCGGTGGTCATCGGTATGCCCGGCAAGGTGCTCAAGGAAGCCACCGATGAACAGGTGGAGGGCAATATCGAAAATGCCCGTCACTATGTGGAACTGGGAAAGAAATATAAGGGATAATTGAAAGGGGTATATGTATGAAAGAACTTTTTCCGGTTTTATTTGCGCTGCTTCTCTATGGCGGAGCAGCTTTTATAACCTATTGGGTCAGCCGCAATAAAGGCTATTCGGGATTTCTGTTTGCCTTTCTTCAGATGATTTTTCCCTGCATGATCATTGTTGCCTTTTTGCTGCCCGATAAGTCCGGGGAGACAAAAAGAGCAGAGGTTGAGCGTAGATTTGAAGAGAGCATGAGAAAACAGGATCGCGAGATGGAGGCACTGCGCGCCCGTATTCGCGAACTGGAGCAGCAGCAGAAACCGGCAGAAAAAGCGTCGAAGCCTGCCGAATTGCCCAAAGAGGAAACAACAAAACAGAGTCAGCCTGTGGTCAAGTCGAAGCCTGCACAACCCAACGCCGAACAGGGTACAGAAGATGAGAAGGACATCCAGATGACCTATATTGAAGGTGTACAGGCATATAGAATGGGGCCGAATGTACATGATATAGCTTTGGCAAGTTTTCGTCGGGCAGCTGAAAAAGGCCATCTTAACGCACAGATGTATGCTGCACAGATGTATTATGCCGGCGAGGGTTGCCGCGGTGAGCCCCAATATGACAAAGCCCTCTACTGGTATGAACGGGCAGCCGAGCAGGGTCAGAGAACCGCACAATCCAATGTTGCCACAATGTATCAAAAGGGTACCGGCTGCACAGTCAATATGGAAAAAGCCCTCTATTGGTATGAGAAGGCCGGAGAACAGGGTGATGATGATGCCCAGCTTTGGGCAGGTATGCTGTATGAGTTGGGGCAGGGTTGCACCAAAGATACAAAGAAGGCTCGTTACTGGTACGAAAAGTCCGCCGCACAGGGCAATGAGAAGGCAAAACGATTACTTTCCGGTATGGATGATTAAGTAAAAACAACCGCCGCCGAGAATTTCTCGGCGGCGGTTTTGTATCTTTATAGAATCAGTTGGATTTTTCGGGCAGCCAATAAACCGAATAGTTGGACTCGGCATGAAATCCGAACTTTTCGGCCAGATGGCGGGATGTATCATTCTGGGCATCCCAATGAACGGTGATGCCCCTTTGGGCACAGTTCTGCAGCATAAGAGCGATGCAGGCTGAAGCCAGACCCTTGCCGCGATGGGCTTCGAGCGTGGATACATCCAGCTCGATTTCTTTGTCCAGGGTCAGAAAGGAAGAGGCTGCTGCGACGATTTCTCCATCATGCCATACCACCGCACCCACTCCGTTTGCCTCAAAATCGGCAAAGTCGGCATAGTTTTCGCCATGACCAAAGGGATGGCGGTCAAAGGCGTTGGCATCGAAGGGCATTACCGTGTATCCCTCGGGCGGCAGAACTTCCGGGATGACAAAATGGTTGGCAGGCACCATGGCGGTACGGGTGTAGACTCTGGCATCGGGATAGCATTTTTGAATATGGGCTTCCCATTCGGGGGTCAGGCAGACCACCGGACGATGGCGATAGTCACGGTCGACAGCCTCTATGCTTTCGGCACTCGGTGTGCCGTCCAGATAGCTGAAAAGGGCATCGGTGATGGTATTGCCGGTAAAGGTATGACATTGACCATAGATGCCCGACAACGCTGCCCGATAAAGCAGGAAGGACGGGATCATCTCTCAAAGAGAGCAACCGTCTCGACGTTGGCGGTGCCGGGGAACATATCAAAGGCTTCGGCCTTGAGGAGCTTGAAGCCCTTCTGGGCCATCAGAGCAGCATCACGAGCCAGAGAAGCAGGGTCACAGGAAACATAGACGACGCGCTTGGGATCCATGGCCGAGATGGAGTCGATGGTCAGCTGATCCATACCCTTGCGAGGCGGATCGCAGACGATGACATCGGGACGGAGACCTTCATTGAGCAGAGTTTCGGAAACCTTGCCGGCATCGCCGAGGATGAAGCGGACATTGTCGATGCCGTTGCGGGCGGCATTTTCATTGGCGTTTTCCACAGCCTGTGGAATGATTTCGTTGCCGACAGCCTGCTTGCAGCGCTGGGCCAGCAGCAGGGTGATGGTGCCGACACCGCAGTAGAGGTCGAGGGCCAGATCGGATTCCTGCAGATTGGCATATTCCAGCGCCTTGGTGTAGAGGTTTTCGGCCTGGGTATGGTTGACCTGATAGAAGGACAGAGGGGACAGCTCAAATTTGAGACCCAGCAGGTCATCGGTCAGGCGATCCTTGCCCCAGAGGGTCTTGCAGGTATCACCGAGGATCTTGTTGGTCTTCTGGCTGTTGACATTGACAACGATGCCTTCCAGATCGGGTGCGGCATCCTGGGCATAGTCGATGAGGGTCTGCAGCTTGGGCAGCTTGGCCGATGTGGCAATGATGCACAGGTGGCAGCCGTATTTACCGTTACGGACATAAATATGGCGGATCAGACCCTTTCCGGTGGTCTCATCATAGGGCAGCGCCTTGCTTTCGTCCATCCAGCGGCAAACGGCAGCGGCCAGGGCATTGGCGCTCTCGCTCTGGATGAGGCAGCCGTCACAGGGGACGACATCATGGCTGCGGCTGCGGTAGAAACCAAAACGGGTCTTGCCGCGGACGGTGGTGACGGGGAACTGTGCCTTGTTGCGGTAGCCTTCACGGGTGGAAGGATGGGCAGGGGCGATGGAGATGTCAAAACCGCCGATGCGGCGCAGAGCATCTTCGACACGCTGACCCTTGAGGCGCAGCTCTTCTTCATAGGTCAGGTGCAGGAAGGTACAGCCGCCGCACTTGTCATAGACAGGGCAGGTGGGTGCCATACGGGCAGGCGAAGGGGTGATGATCTGCTCGATCTTGCCATAGGCCAGATTCTTCTGAACCTTGACGATCTTGATCTTGAGAGTATCACCGGCTGCTGCACCGGGGACAAAAACGGCCATGCCGTCGATACGGGCAACACCCATGCCTTCGGCGGTATAATTTTCTATTTTACATTCGTAGATCTTGTTTTTTTCCATGATCGTTCTCTTTCAGTCGTAGATTTATTCTTCAATGGCTTCGCCACGGATGAGGACACGGTTTTCATCGCCGCA
>JAFYOK010000183.1 GCA_017560175.1 Clostridia bacterium
GAAGATGGCTCGGCAGCGCCTGCACTCAGCGCATTGTCCATTGCCATTTCTTCCATGGGCGCGGCCGCCATAGGCGCTTCTGCCTTCATGCTGACGGAAGTGTTCATGCCGGTGCCGGCTCCGCAGGCGGTCAGTCCCAGCAGAAGCAGTAATGCAACACCCATACTCGTCCATTTTCTCAAAGTACCTTTCATATCATATCCTCCTCTGCTTGTTTACTTTATTACAAAAATATTAACTCTTTTACCCTTTAGACGCAAGAACTTTTTGTTTGTTCCTCTGTTCAAAAATATTTTTTTGTTGTATACTGAAACATATCTAAAACTACATACGAGGTGATTCCAAATGTCTGTTTTTGGTGCCTTCAGCGGAATCTTTACCATCTTTCTGCTGTTTGCCGCCGGCTTCCTGGCCACCAAACAGAAGGTCCTGACCCCCGAGCATTATACCTTCTGTTCCAAGCTGCTGACCGGCTACGCCATCCCTGTCCTTCTGTTTGAGAATGCCACCCGCAACATGACGGTCGACTTCATCAAAGAGATGGGTCTGCTCATGCTGGTTCCTTTCGCCATCCAGATCCTGTCCTTTGGCACTGCCATTCTGACCGGCAAGATCTGCGGCATCGAAGACAAGCGCCGCGGCGTCTTTACCGCCATGTTCAGCATGGCCAACACCATCTTCATCGGTCTGCCTGTCTGTACTGAGATTTTCGGTGATATCGGCACCCCCTATGTCATGGCCTTCTATCTGGCCAACACCGCCTGCTTCTGGATGCTGGCCGTTCCCATGCTTGCCCGTGACGGCAGCGGCGAGACCCCTTCCATGCTGGAGCGTCTCAAGAAGAGCTTTTCCAAGCAGGTCCAGGGCTTCCTTGTGGGTTCGGTCTTCGGTCTGCTGAACATCAGTCTCCCCGGCTTCATCCTCAGCGCCGCCAAGTACCTGGGCAACCTGACCACGCCCATGTCGGCCATGATGGTCGGCCATCTCTTTGCCACCATGGGCAAGGATGCCTTCCATACCGACAAGCTGATCCGTGTTTCGCTGATCGGCAAGTGCCTGCTCTGCCCCATTCTGGCCGCTGTTATGTGCGTTGTTCTGCAGGTCCCCCAGCTGGCTGCCGGTGTCTTCATCGTCCTCAGCGCCATGCCCGTCATGAATCAGACGGTCATCATGGCCAGCCACTACGGTGCCGATGATCGTGCCGCCGCCAAGGGTCTGGCTCTGTCCCTCATCGCATGCATGGCCTGCATTCCCCTCATTGTCTATCTTGTAAGCACACTTTACTAATATTTATTTCATAAGGAGTATACTCTCATGGCTAAGCTGTCTCCCTCTATCCTGTCCGCCGATTTCGCCAACCTGGCCCGTGATGTCAAGGTCATCGTCGATGCCGGTTCCGATATGGTCCACGTCGATGTTATGGACGGCCACTTCGTTCCCAACATCTCCATCGGCGTTCCCGTTGTCCAGTCTCTCCGCAAGGCCACCGATGGCTTCCTCGATGTTCATCTGATGATCTCCCAGCCCGAAAAGTATATCGAAGCCTTTGCCAAGGCCGGTTCCGACCTCATCAATGTCCACTATGAAGCCGAAGGTGATATGGATGCCATGATCGACCGCATCCACGAGCTGGGCAAAAAGGCAGCCCTGACCATCAAGCCCGCCACACCTGCCGATGTCCTCTTTCCCTACCTGCACAAGCTGGACATGGTTCTGGTCATGTCGGTTGAGCCCGGTTTCGGCGGTCAGAGCTTCATGCCCGATTCCCTCGACAAGGTCAAGGCACTCCGCGCAGAGATCGACCGTCTGGGCGTTCCCTGCGAGATCGAAATCGACGGCGGCGTCAACCTCAAGAACGCTCCCGAGATCATCGCTGCAGGCGCTGACATTCTGGTTGCAGGTTCGGCTGTCTTCAATGCCGAAGATGTTCCTGCCCGCGTTGCCGAGTTCAAGGCGCTGTAAAATAAAATATTCGAAAGCCGTATGGGATCCCATACGGCTTTCTTTTTGCCTAAAACCATGTACCTACGAGTTTGGAACGGCAGCAGTCGGGAGAATACTGCCACTGCTCCATGCATCCGCCGCGGATGAAATAATGATCTTCTCCAATGCGGCCATCTCCCTTTTCCAAGCGGTCGATGACCATCAGTTTGACCTTCATGCGGTCGGGCAGGATGGATTTGATATAGACCGATACCCCATCTCCACTTTCCAGATCTCTCCCTGTGGGCTCAGCCAGGCCCGACAGATTGGGGGTCAGCTCGACAAAAACACCGTAATCGGCAAGCCCCCGGACGATGCCCATCCGTGTCTGCCCCACCTCGATGCCCTGCAGATTCTCTTCCCATGTACCCAACAGTTCCCGATGGGAAAGCACCACCCGCTTCTGCGCCCGATCCACCGACAACACCACCGCCTGGATGACCTGCCCAGGCACAAACCGCTCCTTCGGATGCCCTGTACGGGAAACGCAAATGTTCTCGATGCCGATGAGGGACGGCAGGCCGCACCCCATATCGACAAATGCCCCAAAGGGTTCCAGATGGGTCACGCGCGCCCGAATGACCTCCCCCGGCAGGAGGTTTTCCATAAAACACTGCTGCGCTGCCTGCTGAGCAGCTCTACGTGAAAGCAGATAGCGATCCCCCATCCTGCCTGTGACCATGAAGCAGACCGAATGCCCCACCTTGGACAGCACAGCAATGGGGCGTGCCGGATCCAGCGATGCCTCTGCATAGGGTATGACCCCCTCCATATTCCCAATACGAACGGTCAGATCGCCGTCCGCGCTGCAGGCCACCGCTTTCCCTTCCAATACAATTCCGTCGGCCATGGCTCTTGCCATACCTGCCACGCCTTCGGTATATCGTCCGCCTGCCATACCCAGACCTTCGGGCAGATAGATCCCCTGCGGCATATTGATCACCCTCCTTTTGCTTCATTCTGCCTATCTATATGCAGAGAAAGCCTTTGGATTGCTTGTATTTTCGGAGATTTATTGGTATACTGTATAAAAGAAAAATCCAAAGGAGGCCCATTCCCATGGAGATCCGCGTCGGCGATATCCTGATGATGAAAAAGCCCCACCCCTGCGGCGACCACCGTTTTGCTGTCCTGCGTGTCGGCATGGACTTCCGTCTGCGCTGCATGGGCTGCGGCCATGAGTTCCTCATCCCCCGTGCCAAAGCCGAAAAAAATGTAAAACAGATCCTGCCTCAGGAAAAGATGGGAGAATAAAGTCGTATGATTATTTTAAAAATCGTCCCTCAGGACCCCTATGCCCTGCCCGATGAACTGACTTTCCGCAGGGTCGTTAACCATATTGTCAAAGCCTTCCCTCGCTGTGAGATCGCCGAAGGTCTCAGCGATCTGCCCCAGTTTGTCGACTGCGGTGATGACCTGGAAGGCGTTGTCTGCCCCCTGTGCGGCGCTGAGATCGACAGCGACGACTGGTCGATCCTCATGGATGCCTCCTATGATGAGGAAGGCTTCTCTTCTTTGAAGATCACCACCCCCTGCTGCCACAAGCCCTCTACCCTCAACGATCTGGAGTATCAGGCCCCCTGTGCCTTCTCCTGCTTTGAGGTCGATGTGGCCGAGCCCCAGAAGATTCCCCCCACCTTGCTCAAGGACCTGGAAGCCATTGCGGGCTTCCCCTTCCAGACCATCGTAGCCGAATACAAAGACTAAAAAATAAGCCGTATGGAAAAGATTTTCCATACGGCTTTTGTTATACGTTGTGTTTTTTCTCCAGCTGTCTGGCGCGGATGATCCATACGATCGGCTGGATGACCCAAACCAGAACCTCTGCCCATGCGATGGACATATTGCCGAAATAAGGCTTCATGATATAGGAAGCTGCAACGCGGATGCCCAGCAGGACGATGTTGGCGATGCTGAAGAACTTCATATCGCCCATACCCTTGATATATCCCTGGATGGTGGTCGACAGACCGAAGGTGATATAGAAAGGCGCGAGGCAGCGGAAGAAACGGGTGCCGATTTCGACAGCTTCTTCCGAAACGCCGAAGAGGGCAACGATCTTTCCGCCCCAGGCAACGACCACCAGCGTCAGTACGATACAGGTAGCCGAAATGATGCCCAGACCGATACGCATGGACTGGCGTACACGCTCCTTATTGCCGGTACCGACATTCTGTCCGACAGCAGTGGCTACACCGTGACCCAGGTTCATGACGGGCAGCAGCATGAGGCTGTCGACACGATAGGCTGTCGAGATGGCGGCAACTGTGGCCGAACCGAAGGAATTCTGAAAGCCCTGCAGCGCGATCTGTCCGATAGAGTTGACGCTCTGCTGCAGCGCCATAGGCAGGCCGAAGGAGAATCCCTCCTTGAGCATGGCGCGGTCAAGGCCCATGCCGCGGAGCTTGAAACGCAGTTCCTCGTAGCGTGCCACAGTATACCATACGATAAAAATGGTCATGGCCGCCTGGGACAGCGCTGTGGCCAGCGCCGCACCGGCTGCGCCCCAACCGAATGCGCCGACAAAGAGCAGGTCAAGTGCAATGTTGGCACCGCTGGAAACCATGATGCTGCGGAAAGGCGCCTTACTGTCACCCATGCCGCGCAGCACCGAAGAATAGACGTTATAGACCGCCATGAAGGGCGTACCCAGCATATACCAGCGCAGATAGTCAACGCTCATTTCAAAGACGTTGGCCGGGGTATCATAGGCCGCCAGCAGCGGACGGGCAAACACCGCCATGACCACCGCAGCCGCAGCGGCAATGCCGCCGAAGATGGGGGCGAAAGTAGAGAGCATGGCGCTCAGCTTGCCCTTCTCTCCCCTGCCGAAGACCTGTGCCGCCAATACCGAAAGACCGGCTGCAAAACCGGTCAGCACCATAGTGACCATACGGGAGATGACACCGCTGGCGCCAACAGCGGCCAGCGCCAGTTCACCCTCGATATTGCCGACAATAAAGGCATCAGCCCAGCTGTACATCTGCTGCAGCAGGCCGCTGAGGATCAGAGGAATGGAAAAGGCGATCATGGCCTTTCCCAGCTTTCCCTGAGTCATATCAATATTTTTCTTTGCCATAAGGATTCACACTTTCTGTGATCAGGATTTGAGACTGCTGTACAGGGCTGTGCCCAGAATGATGATGCCGCCCAGCACTTCACGCAGGGTGGGCCACTGCCCCAGCAGCAGAGCAGCAAAGAGGATACCGTAGACGGTCTCCATACCCGAGATGACACCTGCTGTACGGGCGTTGACCTTTTTCTGTGCCGTGACGAACATGGAGAAGGCGGTGGCCGTGCAGCATATGCCGATGGCCGCAACACCCAGCAGATCGGCTCTGCCCCATGTAATGCCGCTCAGCAGCGCAAAGGGCATGAGCACCAGGGCGACCGTCGACTGCTCGAAGAAGCAGATCTGCACGCCGCTGTATTTTGCCGAAAGGTCACGATTGATGAGGGACAATACCGCATAGGTCAGCGCCGAAAGCAGACCCCACAGGATGCCCTCGGTGGTGCGGTTGCCCAGCGACAGTTCGGGGACGGTGACAGCTACGCCGATCAGCAGGATCAGCGCGGTCAACAGCTCACGGCGGGTCAGTTTTTCTTTAAAGATGACCGGCTCCAGAAAGGTGACGAACAGCGGAAAAGCCGAAAAGGTCAGCGTACCGATGGCCACCGATGCCCGCTTGATGGAAAGGAAGAAGGCCGTCCAATGTACTGCCAGCACCAATCCGCCCAGCAGCGCCATAAGATAGTCGCGGCGGCTTTTCAGCGCGACAGGGCTGCCGGTCAGCTTGAGTACGCCAAAAAGCAGGATGCAGGAGCAAAGAGAACGTCCGCCTGCAACGGCATAGGCCGGGACGGTGACCCACTTGCCCAATACGCCCGACAGGCCAAAGAGCATGACGGCCACATGGAGCAGCAGCAGGCTGCGCTTCTGCCCTCCCATTATGCCAGTACCAGTGCGGCGGCGGTCAGAATGACAAGGCCGATGACATTGACGATGGTGAAGTGGATCATATACTTGCCTGCACTTGCACCTTCGGCACGCAGGTAATACTTAAAGGAGATCAGGCTGGCCAGCGAAGCAATGATGGTGCCCAGGCCGCCCAGGTTGGTACCGATCAGCAGACCCGTGAGATCTTCGGTGAAGGCCGACAGCAGAACGGCTGCAGGCACATTGGAGATGACCTGGCTGGCCAGTACCGATGTGACCATGGCATTCTTGCTCAGCAGGCCGGTCAGCATGGTCTTGACGGCATCCAGGCCGCCCAGATTGCCCGAAAAGACGAAGAAACAGATGAAGGTCAGCAGCAGCATATAGTCAACCTTGCCCAGCATCTTACGGTCGAAGATCAGCAGGGCTGCCAGGACGATGACGGTGACCAGACGGTAATCGAGGACACGCAGAACAACCAGCATGGCCAGCAGGAAGAGGATGCCGTAGATACCCAGCAGCTTCTTATTCTTGATGGTTTCGGTCTTTTCAAAAGAGACTTCGATGGGAGTCTCCTTGACGGCCAGGGATGCAGCAACAATACCGACCAGGCTGAGGGCCGCATAGAGGCCCAGGACACCCAGATATTCGCCCATACCCATGCCGCTCTTTGTATAAAGGAAGAGGCTCTGGGGATTGCCCACAGGCAGCGCCATACTGCCCAGGTTGGCGGCGACCGTCTGCAGGACGATGACCGGAATGTACTGGTCTTTACGGCCGACGGCACCCAATACCGCAATGGCAAAAGGAACAAAGGTGATGAGCGCGACGTCGTTGGTGATCAGCATGGAGGTAAAGAAAGGCAGCAGCACCAGCATGAGGCGCAGCTTACGCAGGCCACCGCAGCCGCGGAGCAGCTTCTGGGCCAGCACGTCGAAAAGACCGCAGGCCTGTACGCCGGCAACAACCGCCATCAGGCAGAAGAGCAGGCCGAGAACCTTCCAGTCGATGTATTCCAGATAGGCTGCCGAGGGAGGCACAGCTGCCATGGACAGGAGGGCACACAGGGCAGAAATGGCCAGTACCGGCTCCTTCTTGAAAAAGTTTTTCATAAACAGATTCTCTCTTTAATTGTAGTGATATAGCTATTTCAGTCCCGGCATGCCCATCAGCAGCCATGCAGCCAGACTCAGCTGCAGGACAAAGATGGCCGGCACACCAATGGTGAAGGACTTGTGTTTGGTCTTATGTCGGAAGACTTTCATGCCAAGGAGCAGACCGATGCTGCCGCCCAGCAATGCCGACAGAAACAGCGTCTTTTCGGGGATACGCCATCTTGCCTTTTTCGCCTTCCATTTATCAATGCCGCACAGCAGAAAGGCCAGCAGATTAAGGGCTGCCAGCCACAGCAGAACAAGTTTCTCCACTTAGGCCTCCATGGCCTTGCCGATGGCATTGGTCAGAGCAGCAAAGGCCTGAATGTCCAGAGTTTCGCCGCGTGCCGAGGGAGAAATGCCGCAGGATTCCATACATTCCTTCAGCTGATCCTTATTGAGCTGACCGCCGAAGCCTGTACCGAGGCAGTTGAGCAGGGTCTTTCTGCGCTGGGCAAAGGCTGCCTTGACCACGCGGAAGAAGAGCTTCTCGCTGCAGACATCGACAGGGGGCTCCTCATAGAGATCCATACGGACAACGGCAGAATCGACCTTGGGAGAGGGAATGAAGCACTCACGGCCGACATCGAGAATGACGCGTGCCTGTGCGTTGTAGGCAATGTAGGGTGTGAAGGCACCATACTCCGAAGATCCGGCTTCGGCACAGATGCGGTCGGCAACTTCCTTCTGAACCATAACGGTGATGGTATCAAAGCAGCCCGAATCGATCAGCGCAGCGATGGCCGGAGATGTGATGTAGTAGGGCAGGTTGGCGCAGGCAACGATACGCTTGGCATCGGGGAAATGCTCCTCGACGATGGCAGGGATATCGACCTTCAGAATGTCGCCGGGAACCAGAGTGAAGTTGTCGAACTCGCCCATGGTATCGGCCAGCAGCGCAGGCAGACGCTTGTCCAGCTCGATGGATACGACCTTCTTGGCGCGCTTGCACAGTTCCTGGGTCAGCGTACCGATACCGGGGCCGACTTCCAGAACGCAGGTCTCTTCATCGATGCCTGCACCCTCAGCAATGTCGAAGGGAACCCAGGCTTCGCAGAGGAAGTTCTGGCCCAGACCCTTGGAAAAAGAAAAGCCGTGCTTTGCCAGCAGAACTTTAATGACGTCCATATTACAAAGATCCATAAAATAATACTCCTTTACAGATAATATTCGCTAATATTTCATCTTCCAGTTTAGCACACAGCCACCCCGGACGCAAGAGGAGCCGCAGGCTTTTGCCCTGCGGCTCCTTTGGAAATCATAATACAATGTGCCAGACGGCAAGGCCATCCCCATCGGTATGGCTGTAGGCTGCCCCAAGAGGTTCAATAATGCGGATACTGGCGACATTCTCGGG
Source organism: Clostridia bacterium (assembly GCA_017560175.1). Classification (GTDB taxonomy): domain Bacteria; phylum Bacillota; class Clostridia; order Oscillospirales; family Butyricicoccaceae; genus RGIG1902. The sequence goes on from JAFYOK010000183.1 coordinate 8,432, forward strand.
TACTGCTTCAAGGACGATCTCGCAGATCCCCTCTTCCCTCGCCTTTTCGATCAGGGCTTTGGAAATTTCTCGGGCATATCCCCTGCCCCAATATTCGGGTGCAAGGATCCATCCCAGTTCCCATTTATCCTTCTGCCCCATGAAGGGATGCCAGATGACGTGACCGATGGGCAGGCCGCTTTCCCGCAGACACAGACAATAGACCAGATGGCCGCAGGTGCGGATGAACGCTTCTGCCTTGGCCACGTCGAATACAGGCTCGATATACCGCATGGCCTCGGCATCGCCCAGCCATGCAAGGGCAGACTCGGCATCCTTTGCCGTAAAAGAACGAAGATACAGGC
>JAFYOK010000184.1 GCA_017560175.1 Clostridia bacterium
CAAAAAGAAACATCTGTTGTTGTCTATATAGAAAAAGCCGTTCCTTCGGGAACGGCTTTTTTGCACTTATTCGCTTTGTTCACTCCGGGCTGCGCGTCTGGCAGCAGCTTCTTTTTTCAGTTCCTTCTTGCGCTTGTTGGAGAATCTTTCCTCTTCGCTGAAGATGCAGCCGCAATACTTCTGCATATAGATATCCAGCGCCGAAGCACGATCCTGACCTTCGTGGAAGTAGGGACGGAAATCTTCGGGCAGAAATTCGACACCATACTTTTCACCCAGCTCAGCACCGATCTTACAGATGGCTTCACGGTTCTGATAAGGGCTGACCAGCAACGATGTGGTAAAACTGTCGAAACCGCGGGCAGCTGCTTCCTGTGCAGTACGCTCCAGACGGCTGCGGTAGCAGAAGACGCAGCGGGCGGCAATATTGTCGGCCACTGCCTGTACAAAGGCACGGAGACCATATTCGTCCTCTACGATCAGGGGGAGATCGATGGACTGGGCATAGGCCTTCATGGCATCTCTGCGGGCGCGGTATTCGGTAAAAGGATGGATGTTGTTGTTATACCAGAATGCTGTCGGCTCGATGCCCTTGTTCCGCAGGGTCTCGATACACATGATAGAACAGGGGGCACAGCAGACATGGATGAGGGTATTCTTCATCTTACTTGTGGAACAGGCGGTTGACCTGATAGCGGGGCTCGCAGGTCAGGTTGATGCCCAGACGGCGATAGATATCTTCATCGACGGTGGACAGCATAACGGTGGAATGAGCCTCACAACCGCGCAGATCGCTCAGACGGACAAAGGCACGCTCGGCGTTCTTATCGGTGGCGGCACTCATGCTGAGGGCGATGAGAACTTCATCGGAGTGCAGACGGGGGTTCTTGCCACCCAGCAGCTCGGTCTTGAGGCGCTGGATAGGTGCGATGGCCGCTGCCGAGATGAAGTGGATGGGACGCTCGATGTTCTCCATGGCCTTAACGGCATTGAGCAGGGCTGCAGATGCAGGGCCCATCAGCTCGCTGGTCTTGCCTGTGACGATGCGTCCGTCTCTGAGTTCGATGGCCATAACGGGGCCTTCGATGGCCTCTTCCATCTCCAGAGCTGCACGGATGACAGGACGCTCGTCCATGGAGATGCCCTTCTGCTGGATGAGCAGCTCGATCTTATTGACAGTCTCTTCGGTACCGTTGCCCTTGCGGAAGTCGGCCTTGGCCTTGTAGTAGCGGCGGATGATCTCCTGATTGGAGGCGGCGCAGCAGGCGGCATCATCAAAGATGCAGTAGCCGGCCATATTGACGCCCATATCGGTGGGCGACTGGTAGGGGCATTCACCGTAGATCTCCTTGAACATGGCGCGGAGGACGGGGAATACTTCAATGTCGCGGTTGTAGTTGACGGTGGTGACACCGTAGGCTTCCAGATGGTAGGGGTCGATCATATTGACATCGTTGAGGTCGGCTGTGGCTGCCTCATAAGCCAGGTTGACCGGATGCTTGAGGGGAATATTCCAGATGGGGAATGTCTCAAACTTGGCGTAACCGGCCTGGACACCGCGGCGATTCTCATGGTAGAGCTGGCTCAGGCAGGTGGCCATCTTTCCGCTGCCGGGGCCGGGCGCTGTAACAACGACCAGGGGGCGGCTGGTTTCGATATACTGGTTCTTGCCAAAGCCCTCTTCGCTGACGATGTGATGGACGTTGGTGGGATAACCCTCGATGGGGTAATGGAGATAAACAGGCATACCCAGGCGCTCCATCTTGACCTTGAAGGCTTCGGCAGAGGGCTGACCGCTGAACTGTGTGACAACGACCGAGCCGACATAGAGGCCGAAGCTGCGGAAGGTGTCGATCAGACGGAGGGTGTCAACATCGTATGTGATACCCAGGTCGCCGCGTACCTTGCTCTTCTCGATGTCCATGGCCGAAATGGCGATGATGACCTCGGCATGCTCAGAGAGCATACGGAGCATGCGCAGCTTGCTGTCCGGCTCGAAACCGGGCAGGACACGGGATGCGTGGTTATCGTCAAAGAGCTTGCCGCCAAACTCCAGATAGAGCTTGCCGCCAAACTTCTCGATGCGCTTGATGATTTCTTCCGACTGCCGTTTGATATAAGCGTCGTTATCAAAACCGATCTTTTTCATAATTACCCCCTAAACTGTATGTAAAAGCATTATTGTTCTCTAAAAAGTTATTATACCATAAGTCTGCCTTTATTTCTTCTCTTTTTCCATCTTGTTGAAGAAATTGGTGAAAATGGCAGCTGCCACCAGCGACAGACCGATGCCGACAATATAGCAGGGCTCATAGCTGCCCATACGGTCGAAAACTGCATTGGCAATGGTCGGGTTGCAGACCGACAGCAGGCTGGTGGTGCCCGAAAGGAAGCCGTAGATGGCGGCATATTCCTTGCGGCCAAAGACACCCTCGGTGATGATGGGAATGGCGACCGAGCCGAAGGCTGTGCCAAAACAGGTGCCCAGGAAAATGAAGGGCAGTACCATCTTATATCTGCCAAAGAGCAGAGCGCTGACACCGACGGTATAAGAAAGTGCCGACAGCAGTGTGGCCTTCTTGGAACCGATCTTATCAAAGAGAATACCCAGGCTCAGCTTACCGATGGCCAGCGAACCCATAGCCAACGAGACCATGGTGGCGGCAAAGGTGGCGCTGTAGCCGATGTCGCTCAGATGGGGCGAGATGGTCTGCATATTGCAGTAGGAGCAGATATTGAAAGCGGTGATGGCCAGAACAAGGGTCCAGAATCGACCCGAACGGACAGCCGCCTTGAAGGTCATGCCTGTCTGCTCTTCCTCGATCTCGGCACTGCCTGCGGCATGGTGGACACCCAGAGGCTCCAGTCCCATATCGGAAGGCTTGACACGCAGAACGAAGAGAACAAAAGGTGCCATAATGGCAAAGAGCCAGATGGCCAGACGCTGGTAGGCCACACGCCAGCCAAACTCCAGGATCCACTGGCCGGCCAGATAGTTGAAGATCATGCCGCCAACACCCGAGCCCATGAAGGACAGGCCGATGGCCTTGCCGCGCTGTTCATAGAACCAGTTGGGAATGACCACCGAAAAGGCCAGAACACCCAGCAGAGGAGCGGCCATACCGACGATGAGGGTATTGATATAGAAACTGGCCAGGCTGTTGCAGAAGGAGAAGCAGTAGTAGGAAATGCAGGTGACGAAGAGGGAGATCTTCATCAGACGATGCAGGTCGGGGCGGCTGAGGATGCTGCCCGCCATAAAGGACATGGCCATATAGCAGCCCGAGAAGATGGTGTTGATCATGCTGACCGACGCACGGCTGTATCCGAGGTCAGCGGCGATGGGCTTGATAAACTGGCTGGCACAGTTGGAAACGATACCGACACAGGCGCCCATGATGA
>JAFYOK010000185.1 GCA_017560175.1 Clostridia bacterium
CAACAGGAGGACCCACAACAGGAGGCTCCACAACAGGCGGCACCACAACAGGCGGTTCCACAACAGGCAGCACCACAACAGGCAGCTCCACAACAGGTGCTTCCACAACAGGCGCTACAGTTACAAATGCCAAGCCTGTTAAGGTTACTGTTAAGAAGTAATCAAAACTAAAAAAGAATGGCTGTATATCTTTAAGTATACGCCCGATTCAAAGGGGCAGAGGGCCATTCCTCTGCCCCTTTGTTTTTTATAAGTTGAAAGGAAACTGAACGATGAAGCAACGCTTATGTTCTGCAGTTCTGACCGTTTGCCTTCTGCTGGCGATCCTGCCCCTTGGGGTACTGGCTGCAGAAAGTCAGGCGATACCGTTTGTCACAGCCGTGGTCGACGGTACAGAGATCTGTTCTGTGGAAACAGAAGGGAAGACCCGACTGTTTCTTCCGGCATCTGCCGATCTCTCCCATCTGGCGCTCAGGTTTGCCGATGGAGAAAATGTTAAGCTGCGCGGTACCAATGGTACGCTGAAGGCAGCTGAAACTCTGGATTTGACAACAATCGCAAAGGAAGACAGGGAGGGCTGCTATGTCATCCATGTCACCACCCCTTCGCGTCAGAAAACCATATATATCATGCAGGGATCGAAGATCCCCACCGTCTATCTGGCCAGCGCCGATCCCGAACAGGATCGCAGCTGGGTCGATCAGAGCAAGAAAAACGAGGCCAAAGGCACCATGAAGATGGTATCTGCCGACGGCAGTGCAGTTGTCTACGACGGCGGCCTGACCCAGATCAAGCCCCGCGGCAACTCGACCTTTACCTATTCGCCCAAGAAGGCCTATCAGATCAAGCTCAAGGACAAGACCGATCTGCTGGGCAATGGCGAAAAGAACAAGACCTGGGTCCTGCTGGCCAACTACGGCGATGCCACCCTCATGCATGACAAGCTGATGAAGGACCTGGCCGTTCGTCTGGGTATGCCTTATGTCGTCAGCTGTGAATGGGTCAACCTCTACTACGACGGCGAATACCGCGGCGTTTACACCATCGGTGAAAAGAATGACGTCGGCTCCACCGGTGTCGACATCACCGATATGGAAAAGCTCTACGAGGAGATGTGTGAGACCTACGGCGATGATATGATCGCTGCCGAGGCCAGGAATGCCTACGGTCAGACTTATTACTATACCGAAAACCTCACCGCACCCGAAAACCTCACCGGCGGCTGGATGATCGAGCTCAACCTGCAGAATGTCGATGAAGCCAGCGGCTTCTTCACCCGCAAGGGTGTCGGCCTCAATGTCAAGAGCCCCGAATATGCCGACAAGGCGGCTATGGAATACATCAGCGAATACTACCAGGCCTTTGAAGATGCCGTTTATGCCGTTGATGCAAAAGGCAATTATACCGGTTATAATGCCGCCACCGGCAAGTATTTCTATGAATATGTCGATCAGACATCTTTGATCCGCACTTTCCTGCTGCAGGAACTGGCCCTCAACCCCGACGGCTTCCGTTCCTCGCTCTATTTCCATAAGGACAAGGACGGCATGATGTATGCAGGTCCCATCTGGGACCAGGATATGACCTTCGGCACCGGCTGGGAGATCTACATTGCTCCCACTGTTGTGGATTACCACTATCTGGCCGAAGCCCTCATCCGCATTCCCGCCTTCCGCACAGCGCTGGAAGAGTATTTCCAAAGCACCTTCCTGCCCGAGATCGAAGGTCTGCTGGGTGAGCAGGGCATCATGGCAGGCTATAAGGCCACTCTGGCCGACAATGCCGCTATGAACTACAAGCTTTGGCCCTATGTCCGCATCGGCTATCCCAAGGCCGAAGGCCATCTCTGGAACGGCAATCCCAACTATGACGTTGTTACTGCCGATATGGCCGATTGGGTCGCAAAGCGCATCGAACTGCTCAAGACCCAGTTCCTTCCCAAACCTGCCGCAGCCTCCCAGCAGTTCCCCGACATTCGCGGACATGAGGCAGAAGAGGCCATCAACTTCGTGGTTGAACAGGGTCTGTTCGGCGGTATGGGAGATGGATTTGCCCCCAACACACCCATGAGCCGTGCCATGCTGGCTACCGTCCTGTATCGCATGGCCGGATCGCCCGCCGTCAGCGGCACATCCTTCACCGATGTGGCTGCCGATGCATGGTACAGCCGTGCGGCGGAATGGGCATCCCAGCAAGGTATCCTGGATGGACAGGCAGGCTTGTTCCGTCCTACAGATACAGTCAGCCGAGAGCAGATGGCCCTGGCCCTCTACCGTTATGCCCGGCACAGCGGTATGAAAATGACGGCCGGCGGCAGCCTCAGCGGTTATACCGACCGCGGCACTGTCTCTTCGCAGGCAAAAACAGCCGTCACCTGGGCGGTAAGCCATGGTATTCTCAAGGGTCGTACCGAGACCATGCTTGCCCCCCTCAGCAACATCAGCCGAGGACAGGCGGCAATGAGCATTGAACAATTTGTAAAACTTACGCAGAAATGATAGGAGTTGAGAACGCGTGAAGAATTGTTTAGGTAAATTAAACAGAGTTCTTTCGATGTTCCTCGTCTGCATGATGGTCATCTCCATGTTCCCCGTTGAAGCTCTGGCTACCGGCGGTCACGAACATGAGCATGAAGAAGAGATCATCGTCGGCGGTACTTTGCCCGGTGAGGGCGGGGAAGACCCCGACGCTCCCGACGAAGAGGAACCCGAAGAACCCGGCGAGGGAGACGATCCCCAGCTTCCCGGCGAAGGCGAAGATACGCCTCCTGTGAAGCCCGATGAAGGCGGAGAGGATCTGCTGATCATCGAAGGCACCACAGGTGAGCTTGGCGCGCCCGAAACCGGCCTGCTCGACGAGGTCAAGGCCGAAGTCGATGCCCTGCTGGAGGCCTATGGCCTGTGGGAAGGCATGACCGAGGAAGAGATCGAAGAAGCCGTCTGGAATATGGATGGCGACCTCGATCCCTTTGTCGATATGGAAGCTCTCGAAGAGCTTGCAGCCGACCTTTCCGAAGAGGAACTGGACGAGCTGCTGGCCTACGCTCCCATGGAGACATGGCAGGCTTTCTATGAGGCTGTTACAGCCTTCTATGGCGACATTGCGCTGTATGCATCCAAGACTGTATCGGTGCTGGATGGCAAGGTA
>JAFYOK010000186.1 GCA_017560175.1 Clostridia bacterium
ACAAGCTGGACAAGATCGGCATGGACAAGGTTGCCGAAGAGCTGGAGAAGATGGGCGTTTCTCAGGCCGACATCGACCTGATCGGCGGTTTCATCACTCGTGAGGGCTCTGTTGAAGAACTGCTCTGCGGTCTGGAAGACTACCGCGGCAAGAACGAGGTCTTTGATCTGGGTCTCGACGAGCTGCGTACCGTCACCCGTTACCTGGGCAACTTCGGTGTTCCCGAAGAGAACTTCGGTATCGACCTGACCATTGCCCGCGGCCTCGACTATTACACAGGCACTGTCTATGAGACCACCATGCTGGACCATCCCGAAATCGGTTCGGTCTGCTCGGGCGGCCGTTATGACAACCTGGCCGAATACTACACCAATAAGAAGCTGCCCGGTGTTGGTATCTCCATCGGCCTGACACGTCTCTTCTATGTCCTGGATGAAATGGGCTACTTCAACAAGGAAGCCGCTTCTTCCAACGTTGACGTTCTGGTTCTGCCCATGACCGATGACCTGGGCGCTGCTGTTGACTTCGCACGTCAGATGCGTGAGCAGGGTCTGCGCGCACAGATCTACTACGAAGGCAAGAAGTTCAAGGCCAAGATGGCTTATGCCGATAAAATCAAGGCCCCCTTTGCTGCTATCCTGGGCGAGGATGAAATTGCACAGAACCAGGTCGCACTGAAGAACATGGTGACCGGTGAGCAGCTGGCATTCTCCTATGCGGAGGCTGCCGAGGTTCTCAAGGCAGCAGCTGCCGAAAAGGCACTGATGAAGATCATCAATGAGGTAGATCATGCTGAATAAGAATATCGATTCCATCGGCTTTGACCTGGACGGTACACTCTGGGATTCCCTGGAGCCTGTTATCTATTCCTGGCAGGAAGCCCTTCGTGAGCTTCCCGATATCCCTCGTGTTCCCACCAACGAAGAGGTCAAGGGCATTATGGGTCTGCCCCCTCTGGGCATCGCTACAACGCTGTTCCCCTATCTGAGCGAGCAGCGTGCCATGGAAGTCTTCGACATCATGACCAAGGTCGAGATCGAGCATGTTGCCAAGGTCGGCGGCATCCTCTTTGAAGGTCTGGAAGAGACTCTGGAATACCTGTCGGGCAAGTATAAGCTCTACATCGTTTCCAACTGCCAGAAGGGCTATATCGAGGCTTTCCTGGAGTTCCACAAGCTGGGCAAGTATTTTGTCGACCGCGAGAATGCCGAGAATACCGGCCTGAGCAAGGGCAAGAACATCCGCCTGGTCATGGAGCGTAACGGCTTGGAAAACACCGTTTATGTTGGTGATACCATCGGCGACCAGAATGCCGCCAAGGAAGCGGGCGTTCCCTTTATCTTTGCAGGCTACGGCTTCGGAAAGGCAGAGGCTCCCGAAACTGTCATCGAATCCATCAAGGATCTGAAGAATATGTTTTAATGCAAAAGGCTTCGTCGAAAGACGAAGCCTTTTTTGTCCCTTTTTACTTTTGGACTGCGGGTTCCAACTCCGACAATTTCCCCAAACATTGATATGAACAGGAAAATATGATAAAGTGAACTGAACGATAAATAAGAAGTTGACGAAGAGTTGACATTCTGTAGGAGCTTTTACAAAGGAGAGTAAATGGTAAAATATATAGTTCGTCCAGCAATAGCTGGTGACCATGATTTGATATACACCCTCAAGGCTGAGTCCATTCGGCCTTATGTGGAAAAAATCTGGGGTTGGGACGAGAAATTTCAACAAAAAGATTTTGATAGTGACTTTGCCTCTGTTGAGTATTTTAGTGTAATTGAAATTGACGGCAAGTTTATTGGGTTTTTACAGTGCTACTTTGAATCACCCTATCTTGATGTTGCCGAAATCCATCTGCTTTCAGAGTACCGTGGTAAGGGCATTGGCTCTGATATTCTGCTGAGCCTCCAAAACGACTGTTTGATTAAGAAGAGAACGATGCGCATTGGTTGCTTTAAGGAAAACCACCGTGCAAAATCCCTCTATCAAAAGTTAGGGTTCATACAGACGGAGGAAACTAATACGCACTATATACTTCAATACCCGTACTAAATTCCAATTCATATAACAGTTATAGCTAATCATTACGATTAGCTTTTTCTTTATATAAACAAAAAAGACCATCCAAATATGGATGATCTCTTGTAGTCTCTTTCGTAAATTTGATTAACGTTTAGAACGTTTTAATTCTCAAATGATAAAAATGTCAATGTGCAAGAAACCCTCTATTTAAAGGCTTTTTTGAACTTTTGGTACTTTTAAAATA
>JAFYOK010000187.1 GCA_017560175.1 Clostridia bacterium
CGAAGGCGCTTATGCAAAGCATAAGGAAATGGGCTGCATCTGCTTCGAGAACCCCAAGATGGGCATCTACTTCATCGAGGATCCCGATGGCTACTGGCTGGAAGTCCTGCCCAAGAGAAAGTAGTTTTGGCTTCCCCTATGGGGAAGCTGTCACGCCTCGCCGTGACAGATGAGGGCGGTCGATAGACCGTATTTGATTTCATCCGAGTCAATGGCGGCCAACAGTCCCTCATCCGTCGCTCTGTCGAGCGCCACCTTCCCCCAGGGGAAGGCTCTCTCTAAAATCTACAATCGGAGTTGATATCTTATGAAAACTTTGTTCAAAAACGGTAAGGTCGTCGACGTCATCAACAAGACTGTCGCCGCTGCAGATATTCTCGTTGAAGACGGCATGATCGCCGCTGTCGGCACAGATCTCGAAACACCCAAGAACATCAAGACCGTTGACCTCAAGGGCATGACCGTTCTGCCCGGCCTGTTCAACTGCCATGTACATATCACATCGGAGCCCGATCCCCGCAAGGAAGATCCCAAGACCGATGCCGGTCTGACCATTCAGGCCATGAACAACCTGGCGCTCCACCTGTCCTCGGGTGTTACCTACATCCGCGATGTTGGTTCGGCCAACTTCATCGACATCGAGCTGCGTGATGCTGTTGCTTCGGGCAAGATCAAGGGCCCCGATATGCAGGTCTCCGGCCGCTGCATCTGCATGACCGGCGGTCACGGCTGGGTAAACGGCCGCCAGGCCGATGGCGTTGACGAGTGCCGCAAGGCTGCCCGCGAGATGCTCCGTGCAGGTGCCGATTGGGTCAAGATCATGGCCACCGGCGGCGTTATGACCAAGGGTGTCGAGCCCGGTGCCGAGCAGCTGACCATCGAAGAGATGGCTGCTATCGTCGAAGAAGCTCACAAGAAGGGCGCTCTGACCTGCACCCATGCCCAGGGCAACACAGGCATCAAGAATGCGCTGGCTGCAGGTATCGACTGCATCGAGCATGGCATCTACCTGGATGACGAATCCATCGGCACCATGCTCAAGCAGGGCAGCTGGCTGGTTCCCACCCTCTGCGCACCCCACTTCATTCTGAAGGGCGGCATCGCAGGCGGCGTTCCCGAGTATGCTGTCCGCAAGACCGAGATCGTCCACGATCACCACTTCGCTTCTTTCCAGAAGGCTTACAAGGCCGGTGTCAAGTGTGCATGCGGCACCGATGCCGGTACTCCCTACAATCCCCACAACGGCACACCCCACGAGCTGATGCTGATGGTCAAGAGCGGCCTGACCCCCATGGAAGCCATCGAGACCGCCACCATCAATTCGGCCAAGCTGATGGGTGTCGAGAAGTCGCTGGGCTCCATCGAAGTCGGCAAGAAGGCACACTTCGCCATCTTCAAGAAGGATCCCACCGAAAACATCGAGAACATCGCTGTCTGCCAGATGACCGTCAAGAACGGCGAGATCGTCTATAAGAAATAAGCCACCCACATTATTATTCTCGGTGTAAGATGCTTCGACAGGCTCAGCATGACAGATTGCCTTTGCGGCTGATCTCGATTGTCATCCTGAGCGAAGTCGAAGGATCTCACGCCATGTAAAACAGGAGACAATACTATGGACAAGGCAAAGACCATCGGCATTCTGGGCGGTATGGGCCCGGCAGCCACCGCCGACCTGTTCACCAAGATCGTCAGCCTGACCAAGGCCGACCGCGACAATGAGCACATCCGCATCTATGTCGACAACAATACCGAAATCCCCGACCGTACAAGAGCTATTCTGTTCGGCGGCGAAGATCCCCTGCCCTATATGCTGGAATCGGCCAAGAAGCTGGAGCAGATGGGTGCTGATTGCATCGTCATGCCCTGTAACACGGCCCACTATTACTATGACCAGCTGGCAGCTTCGGTCTCTATCCCCTTCCTCAACCTCATCGAAGAGGCCGCCAAGGCGCTGCCCAAAGGCAGCCATCCCGGCCTGCTGGCCACTTCGGCCACAGCCAAGACGGGTATCTATACCGAGATGGTCAAGCGCTATGGCTTTGATCTGATCCTGCCCGACGATGACTATCAGCTGCTCTACATGGCAGCCATCACCGATGTCAAGGCCGGCCGCGTGCCCGATAAGGGCAGCTTCGAGCTGCTGTTGGAGCACCTGCGCAAGAAGGGCGCCGATATCTTCATCCTCGGCTGCACCGAGATCCCCCTGGCCTTTGAATGGCTGGATATCCGGGATCCTGCGGTCGATGCCACCGAAGCGCTGGCCAAAGCTGCCATCCACTTCTGCGGCAAGAAGGTCCGAGAGATCAAGATCCACTAAACATAAGAAAAAGCCTTACGGTTTGAACCGTAAGGCTTTTTTTATGTGCCGCAGGCACCATATTGAGCCTTCCCTGATGGTTAGGGAAGGTGGCGCTCGTCAGAGCGACGGATGAGTTAAGCTATTTTTCGCACCGAAGGTGCTTCCTCTTTATAAGGAAATATCCAATAATCTACTCATCAGTCACGGCAAGCCGTGACAGCTTCTCCGACTCGCTAAGAGCCGCCGCAAGCGGCGGTTGCTCGCATGTACATCGCTGCGGCGATAGCCTAATCAAGGGAAGCCTTTATTGGCGCGGTGTTATATCGGAGCATTGATTCCCTGCCAGAAGAAATAGACGCCGACAGCGATGATGATAAAAC
>JAFYOK010000188.1 GCA_017560175.1 Clostridia bacterium
AAAGAAGGGGTCTCCGTCTGCAGTAACATAAAGATCAGGCGGACCGGTCAGAAGGTTGGAATGATCGGTATACATCATCCGAATCATGCCGCCGAGAACCAGAAAGGCCAGCAGCAGAGCAACAATGGGGAAGAGTTTTTCTTTAAAGTCACGCATATAAGACACTCCTTTCAGGGGATTTGTTTCTACATAATTCTTATATAAATAATAGCATACAGTTCTGCGCTTTACCATAGGGGGGTGAAAGTTTACAATTTCTTTAAAGAGTGCCGCAGGACGGTATTTCTTGACAAAATGTCCCCTTATGACTATAATTAAACCAAATAGCGTAGATGAGGAGTAGTATGCCCATACCCGATGCAGAGAGAGGACGCGGCTTGGTGTAAGCGTTCGTGAGGGTGGGGAAGAAGGTCGCCTCGGAGCTGCGGTGCCGAAAGAGATCGAGTAAGCATTGCCGTATGGCTGCGTTAAAGCCGAAGGGGTCAGAGCGCCCCGGAGTGCGCATGAGTTCATGCGAATATGGGTGGTACCGCGGATTTTACTGATTCGTCCCGTAGCAGAAGTTTCTGCTGCGGGCTATTTTTTTATAAAAAACAGACCCAATGCAAAATGAATGCTTCCATATAAATACCTTAAAAAGGAGAGATTCTCAAATGAACGAGAGACATGAGCTGCCCAAGACTTATGACCCCCACGTCACCGAAGACGCGCTGTATAAGTTCTGGGAAGAAAACGGCTATTTCCATGCCGAGATCGATGAAAACAAGACACCTTATACCATTATGCTGCCCCCTCCCAATGTTACAGGTCAGCTGCACATGGGTCACGCCTTTGACAACACCCTGCAGGATATTCTGATCCGTACAAAGCGTATGCAGGGCTATGCCGCTCTGTGGATGCCCGGTACCGACCATGCCGGTCTGGCTACACAGATCAAGGTCGAAGAGATCCTGCGCGAAAAGGGCGAGACACGCTTTGACTACGGCCGCGAGAAGTTCCTCGACCTGTGCTGGCAGTGGAAGGAGCAGTACGGCTCCCGTATCCTCAACCAGCTGCGCAAGCTGGGCTCTTCCTGCGACTGGGATCGTCTGCGCTTCACCTTCGACGAAGGTATGCGTGAGGCTGTTGAAGAGGTCTTTGTCAACCTCTACAACAAGGGCCTGATCTACAAGGGCTACCGCAGCGTTAACTGGTGCCCCCACTGCGCAACTGCTCTGTCCGATGTTGAGGTCGAGTTCGAAGAGCAGCCCGGCCATCTGTGGCACATCCGCTACCCCATCGAGGGCAGCGAGAATGAATATATCGTCATCGCTACAACCCGTCCCGAGACCATGATGGGCGACAGCGGTATCGTTGTCCATCCCGAGGACGAGCGCTACATGCACCTGGTTGGCAAGAACGCCATCCTGCCTCTGATGAATCGTCCCATTCCCATCCGTGCCGACGAGTATGTTGAGCGCGAGTTCGGTACCGGCTGTGTCAAGGTCACACCCTGCCACGACCCCAACGACTTCGAGATCGGCAACCGTCATCAGCTGGAGTTCATCAACATCTTCAATAACGATGCTACCGTCAACGAAAACGGCGGCAAGTATGTCGGCCTGACCCGCGAGGCTGCCCGTAAGGCTGTCGTCAAGGATCTGGAAGAGCAGGGCTACCTGGTCAAGACCGAAGAGTATAAGCACAACGTTGGTACCTGCCAGCGCTGCCATACAACCGTTGAGTCGATGGCTTCCACCCAGTGGTTCGTCAAGATGGGCCCCCTGGCTGAGCCTGCCATCGAGGTCGTTAAGAACGGCGAAGTCAAGTTCGTTCCCGAGCGCTTCTCCAAGACCTATATGAACTGGATGGAAAACATCCGTGACTGGTGCATTTCCCGTCAGATCTGGTGGGGTCACAGAATCCCTGCTTACTACTGCGAGAAGTGCGGCCATATGGTCGTCTGCAAGGGCGGCGCTCCTGCCACCTGCGAAAAGTGCGGCCATGACCACTTCCGCCAGGAAGAGGATGCGCTGGACACATGGTTCAGCTCGGCGCTGTGGCCCTTCGCTACTCTGGGCTGGCCCCACAAGACACCCGAACTGGATTATTTCTATCCTACAAATGTTCTGGTCACCGGCTATGACATCATCTTCTTCTGGGTTGCTCGTATGATCTTCTCCGGCATGGAGAACATGAACGAAAAGCCCTTCTCCGATGTCTTTATCCACGGTATCATCCGTGACAACCAGGGCCGCAAGATGTCCAAGTCTCTGGGCAACGGCGTTGATCCCCTGGAGATCATCAACCAGTACGGCGCCGACGCTCTGCGCTTCACGCTGGTTACAGGCATCGGCCCCGGCAATGACGCACGTTTCTACACCGAGCGCGTCGAAGCCAACCGTAACTTTGCAAACAAGATCTGGAACGCATCCCGCTTCGTCCTGATGAACCTGACCGTCGAGGAGAACAAGCTGCCCGACGAGCTGTCCATCGAGGATAAGTGGATCCTGACCCGTTACAACCAGCTGGTCAAGGAAGTTACCGAAAACATCGATAAGTACGAGCTGGGCATTGCCGCCGATAAGCTCTACAGCTTTATCTGGGATACATTCTGCGATTGGTACATCGAGCTGTCCAAGATCCGCCTGAACGACAAGGAAAATGTCAAGGCCAACGAGAATGCACAGCGCGTCCTCATCCATGTCCTGTCCGGCACAATGCAGCTGCTGCATCCCTTCATGCCTTTCATCACCGAGTCGGTCTGGCAGGCTCTGCCCCATGACGGTGCTTCCATCATGGTTTCCCAGTGGCCTCAGGTCGACGAAAGCCTCATCTTTGAGGAAGAAGCTCGTCAGATGGAGCAGATCATGGAGGCCATTCGTGCCATCCGTAACCGCCGCGCCGAGATGAACGTACCTCCCTCGAAGAAGGCTGAGCTGATCATTGCTACACAGCATGCCGATATGTTCGGCAGCGCCGAGTTCTTCTTCAAGAAGCTGGCTTCCGCCGGTGAGGTCAAGGTTCAGGCAGAAGCACCTGCCGATGCCGCTTCCATGGTTTCGGTCGTTACTTCCACAGCACAGCTCTATATGCCCATGAGCGACCTGGTCGATCTGGAGAAGGAGCTGGCTCGCCTCAATAAGGAGAAGGACAACGTTGTCGGTCAGATTGCCCGTATCGAAGGCAAGCTGAATAACCCCGGCTTTGTTGCCAAGGCTCCCGAAGCCGTTGTCAATGCCGAGCGCCAGAAGCTGGACAGCCTCAAGGAACATCTCAGCAAGCTGGAAGTTTCCATCGGTAACATCAAATGATGACCTACGATGAGGCGCTGGCTTTCATCCATGGAGCCACTCGCGTTGGCGCCCGCGACGGCCATGCACGCATGGAGCGCGTCCTGGAGATCATCGGAGATCCTCATCGCAAACTGAAGTTCATTCATGTGGCCGGTACCAACGGCAAGGGAAGTACCGCCACCATGACCGCCAATATTCTGACCCGTGCAGGCTACAAGACCGGCCTGTTCGTGTCTCCCTACGTCGTCGATTTTCGCGAGCGCATCCAGCTCTGCGGTCAGCTCATCCCTAAGGATGAGCTGGCTCGAGTTGTGACCGAGCTGCAGCCTGCCTTTGCGCAGGTCAAGGCCGAGATCGCCGAATGCACTGAATTTGAAACGGTCACGCTCATCGCCCTTTACTGGTATGCCCAGCAGGGCTGTGACTATGTCGTTCTGGAAGCCGGTATCGGCGGCCTGACCGACAAGACCAATGTCATCCCTGCACCGGCTGTCGCTGTTCTGACCTCCATCTCCTTCGATCATGTACAGATCCTGGGCGATACCCTGGAGGCTATCGCTTCCAATAAAGCAGGCATCATCAAGTCGGGCAGCCATGCCGCCCTTTACTGCGATCTGCCCGAAGAGGCCAAGGCTGCCGTACTGGCCCATTGTGCCAAGGTCGGCGTTGAACCCAACATTCCCGATCTTACACAGTTGGAGATCGGTGCTGTTACAGGTACAGGTTCCGATTTCACCTATAAGGGCAGAAGCTATCATGTTCCCCTTATCGGCCGCCATCAGGTCTACAATACTCTGACCGTGCTGGCCGTCTGTGAGGA
Organism: Clostridia bacterium; assembly: GCA_017560175.1. GTDB lineage: Bacteria > Bacillota > Clostridia > Oscillospirales > Butyricicoccaceae > RGIG1902. The sequence goes on from JAFYOK010000188.1 coordinate 4,096, forward strand.
ACTGGCCGCACAGGGTATCGAGTTGGCCTATGAGGACGTTCGTGCAGCCATTGCTGAGACTCGATTTGTCGGCCGCTGCGAGGTGCTGCGTGAAGATCCTCTCTGTATCATCGACGGTGCGCATAACATCGACGGCGCACAGGCCCTCTGCCGTGTCCTCGATGAGGTCATGACCGGCAAGCGCATCACACTGGTCATGGGTATGCTGGAGGATAAAGACTATAAAGAGTCGATCACCATGCTGGCATCCCGTGCGCACCGCTTCATTGCCGTTACTCCCGACAGCTATCGCAGTCTGGCAGCGGAAAAGACCGCTGAGATCGCATCGGCCGTCTGTGGCAATGTCACTGCCATGGACAAGCCTGCCGAAGGTGCACTCCATGCCCTTCGTACAGCAGAAGAGAACGAGGTCATCATTGCCTGCGGTTCTCTCTATATGATCGGCGAAGTCAAGGAAGCGCTTCTGGGATAATTTTACAGAATCGCCCGAAGTCGGCATAAAAACAGAATACCGGTATATTACAATAGCCTCGGAATCATTCCGAGGCTATTTTTTTATTTTATCTACTGAGGTGTATCTATGAAGATCAATTATACACTGACCGGCGGCATTCTGATCCTGTCGCCCGAAGGGGAACTGGATCATCATTGCGCCATGACCGACCTTGCCCGCATGCGGGAGCTGATCGAGGTCATGCTGCCGCCCAACGTCCTGCTCGATCTTGCCGCCATGCCCTTTACCGACAGTTCGGGTATTGCTGTGTTGATGAATCTTTATCGTGCGGCACGCAGGCTGGACAGCGGTTTTGCTATTGTCAATACTCAAAGTCAGCCGATGAAGGTCTTTCGGGCAGCAGGGCTGGATCGCATCTTATCCTTCAGAACAGAGGAGGTACATATCTGATGGCTGTAAAATTAAGCGAAATCAACCGATTTTCCGTAAAATTTCCATCTAAGAGCACCAATGAAAGTTTTGCACGTTCCATGGCAGCTGCCTTTATTGCCCAGCTGGATCCTACGTTGGATGAATTGGGGGATGTCAAAACTGCGGTGTCCGAAGCGGTGACCAATGCCATCGTCCATGGCTATCGGGACAGCATCGGCGATATCACTATGACGGTGCGGCTGTTGGAGCCCGACACGGTGGAGATCACCGTAGCCGACAAAGGCTGCGGCATTGCCGATGTTCCGGCGGCGCGGGAGCCGCTGTTCACCACAGGGGGAGCCGAACGGTCAGGCATGGGCTTTACCATTATGGAAAGTTTCATGGATAGCCTAAGAGTGCGATCGGCACCGGGAAAAGGAACGAGCATTACCATGCGGAAGCGGCTCAATACCCGACGGTATATTTCCGGTGGCAGCCGTTGAGCCGATCTTCGGAAGAGACCGCACGGCTG
>JAFYOK010000018.1 GCA_017560175.1 Clostridia bacterium
TATAAGCCCTTTGCCGATAATAAGAAGAGCATCATGAAGTTCGCTCTGCTGGTCGGCAACATCGGCTTTGTCGGTCTGCCTCTGGTCACCACCGCTTTCGGCGAGATGGGCAGCTTTTATGGCTCCTTCTACCTGATCTCCAATGTTGTTTTCAACTGGTCGGTAGGTATTGCTTTTCTTTCTCCCAATCAGAAGGGCTCGGCCCTCATTAAGAAGGTTTGCTTCAACCCCGGTATCATCGGTACTGTCCTCGGTGTTGGCCGTATGCTGCTGGGCATCTCGCTGCCTGCGCCTGTCACCACCGTCATTACCAGCCTGGGCGGCATCACCGCTCCTTTGGGCATCATCCTCATCGGCACCATTCTGGCCGAGTGCGATGTCCGTTCGGTCTTTGAGAAGGATGTTCTCTACTATGCTGCCACCAAGCTGGTCATGCTGCCTGCCGTTCTGTGGGTAGTCCTCAAACTGTCGGGCATCGTCCTCGACGAAGCGGCCTACATGGTACTGATGATTCTTACGGCCATGCCTGCCGGCACCACCACCGCCATTCTGGCTGAAGGCTACGGTCAGGATCATATCTTTGCCTCCAAGGCGGTATTTGTCACCACCGTTCTGTCGCTGGTCACAGTACCCCTGATGGCAGCCGTTATCTGATGAAATTTCAAAGCGCCGCTCAACGAGCGGCGCTTTTTCCGTTTTACTTGGAACTGAGGAAGATATCAAAATAGATTTTTGCTGCGGCCAGTGCCCGGTCCACATCCTGTGTGTTGGAGGGGGCGCCGAGGGAGAAGCGGACGAAGCCTGCATCCATGCGGCTGACGGCGATGCCGTGCTCGCCCATCCACTTTTTCATATGGTCGGGATCGGGCACACTGACCGATACAATACCGGCGCGATGGCGGGGATCTTCGGGGGTAACGAGGTAAAAGCCGATGGTCGACAGGCCATCGTAAAGCTGTGCGGAAAGATTTTTGATATGGCGGCAGATCTGCTTGATGCCAACACTTTCGATCAGTTTAAGTCCCTCACGCAGGGCATAGATACCCGGATAGTTGAGGTTGCTCTGTTCCAGCTTGCAGGCATGATGGAGATCGGTGCAGCGGTTTTCCCATACATCACGGTCGATGGTCCATGCCGCCGAGCTGCCTACATGGGCAGGGCTGAGCTTTTCCAGCAGGGCAGGAGAGGTATAAAGGATACCGATGCCCGGAACAGCCAGTAAACCTTTGTGTCCGCCCGCCGATACAGCATCGATGCCCCAGCTTTCTGCATGGAAGGGGAGCAGGCCAAGGCTCTGGATGGCATCGACCACGAGGAAGATACCCTTTTCTTTACAGAGTGCGCCCAGCGCTGCAAGGTCGCAGGTGTAGCCGGTGGACGCCTGGACATGGCTGACAGCAATCATACGGGTACGGTTATCGATCATTTTTTCAAAAGATTCCACAGGCAGTGCATAACCTTCGGCCTGCACCATGCGGATCTCGACGCCAATCTCTTTTAAAGCCAGCCAGGGCATGAGGTTGGAGGTATGTTCCTGGTTGTTTAAGATGATATTATCTCCCGGCTGCCAGGGGAAGGCGCGGGCGATGAGGTTCAGACCCTCAACGGTATTCTTGGTAAAGGCAATGTTTTCGGGGGATGCACCGCCGATCAGAGCGTTGGTCAGGATGCGGGTCTCGTCGGTGGCTTCCTGCCATTGGCGTTTTCCGGCAAGTTCGCCCGAAAAGGCGGTTTCGAAGTAAAGATCCATACCGGCTTTGGCGGCCAGACAACCGCCGTTGTGAAAGGCCGATTCCATATAGGTTTTGGTTTGATACACGGGGAACTGGGCGCGGAGCTGATCCATAGGGGGTTTCCTCCAAAGGCGTATTTCTAAGATATTGCGAAAATGAGCAGAAATGTGTAAAATAGAAAGGTAAGAGAAATAATAAAAAACACCGAAAACCATGGCTCAGCCATGACTTTCGGTGCCTGAAATGGCACGCCCGAGGGGATTCGAACCTCCGACCTACCGCTTAGGAGGCGGTCGCTCTATCCTGCTGAGCTACGGGCGCGTATCATACCTGATTATGATACCCGCTTTGGCTGCAAAAGTCAACCTTGGGGCTGCCTCCGATTTAAAGGAGCACTACATTGAATATATTAGCTATCGGTGATGTTTGCGGTGCAGCCGGCCGCAAACTGATCCAGAAACGTCTGAATGCCCTGCGCCGTGAAGTCAAGGCCGACCTGGTCATTGTCAATGGTGAGAATGCCAATGATAACGGCCGCGGTCTTTCTCCCGAAACCGCCGAAGATTTCTTCTATGCCGGCGCCGATATCATCACTCTGGGCAACCATGCCTTTAACGACCGCCGCCTGTTCGACTATCTGGAAGAGCAGAAATACATTGTCCGCCCCGATAATGCCCCTGCAAGATCTCCCGGTTACGGTTGGACGGTCATCGAATGCTGCGGCAAAATGGTCTGTGTAGCCAACCTGCTGGGTCGTGTCGATATGGACTACCGCAACAACAGCCCCTTCGAAGCGGCCGACCGCATCATGAAGCAGGCCGATGCCGACTTCTTTATCTTTGATATCCATGCCGAAGCCACCAGCGAAAAGCGCGCCCTGGGCTATTATCTCGACGGCCGTGCCGCCATTGTTTTCGGTACCCACACCCATGTTCCCACCCGTGATCTGCAGGCGCTGCCCAAGGGTACCGGCTACATCACCGATCTGGGCATGACCGGCGCAGGTCAGTCGGTCCTGGGTGTCAAACCCCAGCGCTCAATCGACATGTTTTTGGGCGAACCCTATGTAAGATATGAATATTCCGATGTCGATCCGGTCATGCAGGGCGCACTGTTCACGCTCGACCAGAGCGGCCGCTGCATCGGCACCCAGTACATCGATTTTAAGTAAAAGGAAGTAGAACCCATGTCAGAACTGCTTGAAAGAACCTTTGAAAAGGGCGGAACCTATTTCGTATCCCCCCAGCTTTCCATCTGCTCCCATATCAGCCATGCCTTTTTCTCCCGTCAGGGCGGCGTGTCCAAGGGCATCTTTGATAGCCTCAACTTCCGTTATACCGGTGGTGACAACGAAAAGGACATCGCCCGCAATTATGCCATCGCTGCCGAGCAGATCGGCGGTAAATATGAAGACATCGTCCGCACCTGCCAGCTGCACACCGACACCGTCGGTGTTGTCCGTGAGCGCGAAGGCGGCTTCCGTCAGGTGGGCGCACCCGATGGCTGTGATGCGCTGATCACCAATGTTCCCGGTGTTGTTCTGGCCGGTTTCTATGCCGACTGCCAGCTGATCCTGCTCTATGATGAGAAGAATCATGCCGTTGCTGCTGTCCATGCCGGATGGCGTGGTGTTGCCAATCGAATTCTCACCAAGACCATCGAGAAGATGGGCGAAGAATACGGCACCCAGCCCAAGCACATCATTGCCGCTGTCGGCCCGGCCATCTGCCGTCGCTGCTTCGAGACCGACGATGATGTTAAAGAGATCCTCTTTGAGGTCTACGAAGACCAGATCCCCGACTATTTCTACAGAGAAGGCAACAAGTGGCACATCGACCTCAAGATGCTGACATATTCCTCTCTCATCCGCATGGGCGTCCTGCCCTATAACATCGATGTCTCCAATCGCTGCCCCTGCTGCGGCGAGGAAGAGCTGTATTGGTCTCACAGAAGAACCAAGGGCGTTCGCGGTGTCCATGCCGGAATGATTATGATCAAGCCCTGATTTTTGTGCATTTCACGAAGAAAAAGAATAAAAAGACTTAAAAAACGCAACAAATATATTAAAAATACTTAGTCAATCAAAATTTGTCGTGCAATTTTGGCGAAGGTATGGTAGAATGTAGGATAGAATACCATGGGTTCGTCTGTTTACAGCCGGATCGATGGGTAAATTTGCAAACAGCGAAATCAGATAGAATATTGAACGACAGACAGGCGCAGCTGCGGAGAAATCTCTCCCAAAGCGGCGGCATGGTTATGACCGCAAAGAGCCGCCTGTGAATGGAGGCAAGTATAGTGGCAAAAATCATTGACGGCGAAGTATTTAAAAATATGATGATCGAGGGCGCGGCTGCCGTAGACGCCCGTAAAGAAGAGATCAACGATCTTAACGTATTCCCTGTTCCCGATGGCGATACCGGCATCAACATGGCGCTGACCCTCAATGCCGCTGCCAAGGAACTGGCAAAGATGAATAACCCCACTCTGGGTAAGGCGCTGGAAGTTTCCTCTTCCGCCGTTCTGCGCGGCGCACGCGGCAACTCCGGTGTTATCACATCCCTGCTCTTCCGCGGCATCGCCAAGGGCATGAAGGATGTTTCCACTGCCGATGGCGGCAACCTGGCCAACGGTCTGACCGAAGGCGTTGCTGCAGCTTACAAGGCAGTTCTCAAGCCCGCCGAGGGCACCATTCTGACCGTTTCCCGTCTGGCTGCCGAGGCTGCTGTTCAGGCTGCCAAGGAAGACCGCGACTGCGCAAAGGTTCTGATGGCTGCCATCGAAGCAGGTAAGGTTGCTCTGGAAAACACCATCGAGCAGAACCCCGTTCTGAAGAAGGCCGGCGTTGTCGACGCAGGCGGCTTCGGCTTCATCGTTCTGCTGGAAGGTATGTATACCGCTCTGACCGGTCAGACCGGCCTGCGTTCGGTCTTTATGCCCAGCATCAAGAAGCCCGTTGAGGTTTCTGCCGATGCTCTGGCCGACTTCGCACAGTTTGATACCGGCGAGATCACCTTCTCCTACTGCACAGAGTTCATTGCCGAGCGCAAGGACAAGAAGCGCAGCCCCGATAAGCTGCGTGAGTTCCTCATGAGCATCGGTGACTCGGTCGTCGTTGTCGAGGA
>JAFYOK010000189.1 GCA_017560175.1 Clostridia bacterium
GCTGGTGTCCTATCTCCATTGCAGAGATATGGCTGCCGATGGACACGGACAGTATGAGGATGCCGAAGTGCAGATGCTGGAAGCCATCCATGAATTGGATCTGCCCGAAGCGGAAGATTATCTGGCCCAACTGTATGGGGCCAATACCAATGATGAAACCGAGGAACAATAAATTATGAATACAATGACCGGCCTGCTGGCCATCTGCGGCCTGCTTATCCTGTGGGAGATTTCGGCCATTTCGTTTACCAACAAGAAGATCATCGTCAAGGGTGAGATCCCCAGCCAGAAGCTGGGCATCGGCCTCTTTGCTGCTGCCTGCATTGCCATTATGGGCATCAAGTGGGGCTTTGGCATGTGGTCGCTGATCACCATGGCAGCTGTTGTCGTTGCCGCTCTGCTCAACTTCGCCATGAAGAACGGCCTGAGCGAGTACGGCATGTACATCAACGGCTGGAGCACACCCTATAAGGAAATGAAGTATTACGACTACGAGCGCCGCGAGGGCGACCTCAACCGTGTTCGTGTCACATCCACCAAGCGCGACGTCACACTGATGTTCACCGATGACCAGTTCAATCTGGCTCTGGCTTATTTCGATAAGTATAAGGTCTACGATATGGAGACCTATAAGATGCTCAAGAAGCAGGAAGAAATGCGCAGAAGCAGATAAATAAGGAAAGCCCCGTCGAGCAATCGACGGGGCTTTTTGCATGGGTAGGGAATTATTGAAGCAAGTCAAAAATTATACTGCTGTATTTTGCACAGTCAGGATATGTTAAATCGCTGAGGGAGATGTGCTGAGATAGTGAAGGAGCTTTGCCGCCAATATTATAGCACCACATAATTTGAGCAACGCCTTGATTCTTTCCGCATAAATTGTTTTCTCGAACTTTAAAATCATCGCTCTGGAATGTAATATACATATCCCGACTGTAATTGACTTCTTCCGGTGTAAGGGTTTGTCCGGATATCTGGACTTGAATTGGCAAGGAAGTAATAGGGTCTATCCAACCTTCTTTGAAATCAAAAGGGCCGGTAAAGTAGGTTTTGGTTCCCTCGGTATATTCTAAAACATCCGAAAAGCGGATCCACAGTGCCGGAAACTTGATAATGCCACGAGGCTGTAAAGTCACTTGCAGCCAAATGTCTGCTTGATTAGAATGGTTGACTAACTCTACTACTGATTCAATATGAGCCAAATTTCCTTGGGTGGTTCCAACATAAATGCCATATACAGATGTGAGAGAATCAAAGGTGAGTTGAGAATACGGTGCAAGATACAGAGGGCCATTGATTAAACACCAACCACCGTCCTGATCATTTTGAAGCATAGCATTTATATTGTTGGCAGACCATAGACTTTGACTTTTGTAGGCTTCCAATTCGGTAGAAGATGCTTTTGAAGAATCGGTCGTTGTACTGCCTGTGCATCCCGTCAACAGTAGAAGAGATGCTATTAAAATGATAGATTTACGGAGGTTCATGTTGTTAATAAATCAGCTCCTTTCTTAATACAACGGCTGGGCGGCGTAGGTCAGACCTTCGGAGAGGGTATAGCAGACCGAGCGGCGCTCAAGTTCGGCATGGGAAACGATTTTGGGGCAGTCGGGGCATTTATATTCGGTAACGGCATAGCGGATCTGCTCTACCTGATCGTGGGCAAAGTGATGATGGGTTTCGCAGGGGGAAGTGCGGCTTCCGGTCGAGCGGTCTTCTTCCCATTCAGTGTATATGGTGGGAGTATATACTGTCCAATCGGTAAAGTTCGGTGTTTCTTCGGTTTCGTGATGAGCGCAGAAATCGTAGGCATCAAGATCGGGTTCGGTCAGGCAGGTTTCGATGGTTTCAACGCCGCAGCTCAGTTCCTTGTATCCACAGAGGGAACAGGTATTTCGCTGTACGATCAGCTTTTCGGAAACTGAAAC